>CAZIIX010000082.1:1278-6044 GCA_964539345.1 uncultured Actinomycetes bacterium
TGCACGCCGAGCAGCCGCGACCGCCGACGCCGGCACCCGAGACGCACGGCATCCCGATCACCGCCGTCAGCACCACCTCCGCATTCCACACCGCCCGCATCATCGCCGGCCTGGCCGGGTACCGCGCCGTCTCGGCGACGATCGACCCGCGCTGGCCGCTGCCACACCAGGTGGACATCATCGGCACCACCGGCATCGGCGTCGTCATCTCCGATTCGCCGGACCTGCACCGCGCGCTGGCCGCCACGGCCTGGACCGGCACCGCGCTCACGCCGGCGGACCTCCGCGACCGGGAGCGCGCCGCGACGCCGGCCGACCCGCCGACCGTCCGGGACGGCGCCGAACCATTCCTGATGCTGTTCTCCTCCGGCACCACCAGCAACCCGAAGGCGTTCATCAAGACCCGCGAGCAGTACCGGGAGAACTTCGCCGTCTCCGCCGCGCACCTCGAACCGCTGCCCGGCGTCGCCACCCTGGCGCCCGGGCCGGTCTCCTACAGCCTGACGCTGTACGCGCTGATCGAATGCCTCGCCTCCGGCGGCGCCGCCCACCTGGCGGACTCCTTCGACCCGATCGCGGCCGGGCGGCGCATCGCCGACGAGGGCGTGACCCGCCTGGTCGTGGTGCCGGCGATGGTGCAGGCGCTGGCGTTCGCGGCGCGGCGCGACCCCGACCGGTTCGCCGGCCTGCGGCTGATCGTCACCGGCGGCGCGAACCTGTCCGCCGCTACCCGCAGCGCGCTCGCCGACGCCCTGCCGCACGTCCGATCGATCTCCTACTACGGGGCGGCCGAGATCGGCTTCATCGGCGACAGTCGTTCCGGCGACGGCACTCTCATCGACCTCTACCCCGAGATCGACGCGCAGGTCCGCGGCGACGACGGCACCCCGCTGGGCGACGGCGAGCTGGGCGAGATCTGGATCCGCGCCGCCGCCTGCTCGGACGGGTACGTCACCGGCACCAGCACCGAGACGCTGCGCGATGACGACGGTTGGGCGACCGTGCACGACCAGGGCATGTGGCGCGACGGCAGGCTCCGGCTGGCCGGACGCGCCGGCGACATCGCCGTCACCGCCGGCCACAAGGTGTCCCTGACCGAGGTCGAGCGCGCCTTCGACGGCCTGCCGGGCATCGGGGCGTGCTGCGCGATCGCCCTGCCCAGCGAGCGGACCGGCAGCGTCATCGCGCTGGTCATCGAGACCGGGTATGACGAGGATCCGGGCGAGGGCCTCGATCGCCGGAGCCTCACCGCGCACGCCCGGGCCCGGCTCGCCCCGCAGTTCGTGCCCCGCCAGTGGTACCGGCTGCCGCGTCTGCCGCGCACCGTGGGCGGCAAGGTCCGCCGCGAGGCCACCGCCGCGCTGGTGCGCGAGGCCGCCGGACACGCCGAGTCCGGGGTGGTGCGGCTATGACCGGGGCCGCCACGCCGACGGGAGACGCCGGCGCAGCGCCCGCCAGCGACCACGACCCTCGCCGCGGCGAGCATCGGGTCGCGATCACCGGCATGGGCGCGATCACCGCGGGCGGCCTGGACGTCGCCTCGATGTGGGACGCCGTCGTCGGCGGCCGCAGCGCGATCACCACCCTGGACGGCCCGGAGTTCGAGGGGCTGCCGGTGCGGATCGGCGGCCGCGTCACCGGTTTCGACACCGCCGGCATCCTCGCCCCCGCCCTGGCGAGGAGGCTCAGCCCGGTCCAGCACTGGGCGGTGGCCGCCGCCGACCAGGCCCTGCGGCAGGCCGGCATCCTCGATGACGCCGTCATCGCGCGACTCGCGGCCGCCGCGCCGTCCGCCGCATCGGCGACCGACCCGCCCGAGCTGCCCTGGCCGCGGCACCGGTTCGCCATCATCGCCGCCACCGGCTCCGGCCCGGTGGACGCGATGCAGGCCGCCACCCGCGCGCTGGACGCCCGCGGCCCGCGCGCCGTGCCGTTCACCCTGTCCGTCTACGGGGCGCCGGACGCCGCGGCCTCCGTCCTGGCCCAGCGCTACGGCGCTCGCGGCACAGCGCCGGGGATGTCGGCCACCTGCGCCAGCGGCGCGGTCGGCCTCGGGACGGGCCTGCGGTGGATCCGGCACGGCTACGCCGACGCCGTGCTGGTGGTGGGTATGGAGGACTGCCTGAACCCGGTGAACCTCGCCTCGAACGCCACGCTGCGCGCGCTGGCCGCCGGCTACGAGGACGATCCCGCGGCGGCCTGCCGGCCGTTCGACCGGGGACGCACCGGCTTCGTCATGTCCGCCGGGGCCGCGGCGATGCTGCTCGAGTCGGACGAGGCGGTGCGCGCCCGGCGCGGCGCCCCGGCGCCGGGGCAGGAGCCCGGCCGGAATCGCGCTGCAGGCCGGACCCACGCGGGAGAGCAGGCGCACGCGGGCCCACCGGTCGCCGAACTCGCCGGATTCGGCGCGGCCAGCGACGCCCACCATCCCACCGCCCCCGACCCGGCCGGCCGCGGCGCCGCCCGGGCGGTGCGCGACTGCCTGGCGGACGCCGGCACCGAGGCCGAGCGGATCGACCACATCAACGTGCACGGCACCGGCACCCCGCTCGGCGACGCCGCCGAGATCACCGCCCTGGCTGCGGTGTTCGGCGACCGGGCACGCCGGATCCCGCTGTCGGCCACCAAATCGTCCACCGGCCACCTGCTGGGCGCCTCCGGCGTCCTCGAGGCCGTCATCGCGGTGCAGACGCTGCGCACCGGCCTGCTGCCGCCGACCATCAACCTCACCGACCCGGAGTTCCCGGACTGGGACATCGTCACCGGTGCGGCACGACCGGCCGCCGTCCGGTCGGTCCTGTCCACCACGTTCGGGTTCGGCGGCCACAACGGCGCACTACTGATCCATCCATGGCACGACAGGGACGAGAGATGACCGATCGCGAAACCATCCACGACGAACTCGCCGAGCGCTACCTCCCGGCCGACCGGCTGGACCGCTTCCGCGGCCGCGCACCGATCTACGACGCCGAGAACCGCTTCTTCGACGAGGATTTCGCCGAGCTGCGCGAGTCCGGCTATCTCACCGCGTTCGTCCCGGCCGAGTTCGGCGGCCCCGGGCTGACCCTCAACCAGGTGTCGCGGCTGCAGCAGCGGCTCGCCGGCGCCGCCCCGGCCACGGCGCTGGGCGTCAACATGCACCTGATGACGCTCGGCGTGGTGCGCATCATGGCCGAACGCGGCGACCACAGCCTGGACCACCTCTTCCGCGAGGCGATGGCCGGCGAGGTCTTCGCGTTCGGCGTCAGCGAGCCCGGCAACGACTGGGTGCTGCAGGGGTCGACCACCACCGCCACGCCGCAACCGGGCGGCGGCTACCGACTCTCCGGGGTGAAGATCTTCACCTCGCTGTCCCCGGTCTGGACGCAGCTTCTCGTGCACGGGCAGGACGACACCACCGACCCGGACAACCCGACGGTGATCTACGGATTCCTCGGCCGGTCGGACGCGGTCACCGTCTCCGACGACTGGGACGTGCTCGGCATGCGGGCCACCGAGAGCCGCGCCACGATCCTGCGCGACGCCGACCTGCCCGCCGACCGGGTCGCCCGGACGATCCCCGCCGGACGCCACCCGGACCTGCTCACGTTCGGCATCACCGCCAACTTCCAGCTGCTGATCGCCTCGGTCTACGCCGGCATCGCCCGACGCGCGCTCGACCTCGCCGCCGACGGGCTCCGCCGGCGCCGATCCGCCAAGCACGGCACCAGCTATGCGGACGTGCCGGAGTACCGCACCCGGCTGGCGGACGCGCTGCGCGACATCCTGCCGGCCACGGCCCAGATCGACTGCTACTCGCGCGACGTCGACGAGATCGTCGACCACGGCGCGGGCTGGCCGCTGCGGCTGGTCAGCGCCCGGCTGTCCGCCTCGGACGCCGCCCGCCGGTCCGTGGAGACGGCGCTGCTGTGCGCCGGGGGGAGCGGCTTCGCCGCCTCCAGCGAACTCAGCCGACTGCACCGGGACGCCACCGCGTCGCTGTTCCATCCGTCCAGCGCGGACGCCGCCCGCCCGATGTATGCCGCGGCGCTGCTCGACGACTGATCCCCCGCGCGGCGGTGCGGTCCGGCAGACTGGAGCGATGAACAGCTTCCCGACCGCCGGTTCGGCCCACGACCACCGTCATGCCGGCTCGCACGGAGCCCCCGGCGGCATCACGGTCCTCGGCATCGGCAGCGCCATGGCCTCGGTCGACAACGTGACCGTCGTGCTGGCCGTCGAGATCGTGCGCGCTGCCGCGGGCGAGGCGTTCCAGATGGCCTCGACCGTCGTCACCGGCGTCCTCGGCGTGCTCGCCGATCACGGCATCGACTCGCGCTCGGTGCGCACCCAGAACCTCTCGCTCGGCCCGCGCTACGACCACCGGGACAACCAGGCCGTGATCACCGGATACCAGGCGACGCAGCTGCTGTCCGTCACGCTGGACGGGCTGTCCGGGGTCGACACCATGCTCACCGACCTGGCGGCGCGCACCACCGAGGGGCTGCTGATCCGGCAGGTGAGCCTGACCGCCGAGCATCCGCGGGAGGCGAGCAACGACGCGCGGGCCGCCGCGATGATCGACGCCCGGGAGAAGGCCACGTCGCTGGCCGCGCTCGCCGGGCGCCCGCTCGGCCGGGTGCTGGAGGTCGTCGAGGAGCAGCACTCCGAGCCGCGGCCGGTCGCGCTGATGGCCCACACCACGCGCGACGGCGCGACCATGCCCGTCGCCGGCGGTGACGAGGTCGTCACGGTGGCGGTGCGGGTCCGGTTCGCCTGGGGTGACG
>CAZIIX010000082.1:6144-9194 GCA_964539345.1 uncultured Actinomycetes bacterium
CGCATGCTGCGCTGCCGCCGCGCCACCTCCCACCAGGCGAACGCGTGCCGCTGCAACGGCACCGTGCCGGTCTCCAGCGGCAGCAGCGGCGTGAGCAGCTCCTCCGGGATGTCGGCCGCGTCGCGCACCGTGTCGCGCCCGGCCGCCTTGCCCTCCCGCAGCGCGGTGTCCGCGTGGTCGAGGAGGGTCGTCAGGTCGTAGCCGAAGTGCCGGCTCGACGCCATGCCGATCGTGCAGGTGATGGTGCACACGTCGCCGCCGGCCGCCCCGTCATACTTGGCGGTTCGTCCGCGTCCCGGCCGGAGCACCCGTTCGCTCTCGGCGGGGGCGCGCAGCGAGTGGACCAGCCGGTGCTGCTGCGCGGCGACGGCCGCCCTGATCCGCTCGGCGGCGGCGTGCGCCTGGGCGGGGTCGAGCTCGAACATGGTGATGGAGAATTCCTCGCCGCCGAAGCGCCCGACCACATCGCCGGCGTGCGTGTTGGCGCGCAGCACCTCGGCCAGCTCGGTGAGCACCTGGTCGCCGGCGAGATGCCCGTAGGTGTCGTTGACCTGCTTGAACCGGTCGATGTCCAGGATCATCACGGTCGCCGGTCGGGTGTGCAGCTCGGCGACGCTGAGCAGTTCGCGGGTGCGGTTCTCCCAGTGCCGGGCGTTCGGCAGGCCGGTCTTGACGTCGATGAGAGCGTTGCGGTCGATCTCCGGCCAGCGCAGCGCGAACGCCGCCAACAGCACCGGGGCCAGCCCGGCGAAGCCCAGCAGCGGGTCCTGCTGGATCGCGCCGGCGAGGACCAGGCCGGCGAATGCGCAGCCGATCACCACCAGGCTCCAGCGGAAGTCCAGCCAGATCGCCGTGCCGCTCGGCGTGATGAACACGTGCGCGATGGCCACCGCGATGATCACCCCGATCAGCCACAGCGCCGCGGTGCCCAGCAGCCCGGCGAGCACCAGGTCGTCGACCAGTTGCGCGGACAGGTGCAGCGCCACCGTGGTCAGGATCGTGATGCTGCACACGACCAGCCGCAGGGACAGTGAGTGGGCAGGCTTCCACAGGCTGAGGACGACGGAGATGACGACGAGGCCGCCGAACGCCGCCGGCGGGGTGAGCAGCGCGGCGGGCAGCAGCCACACGGTGTGCACGTCCCAGGGCGGGGACGATTCGCTGTCCCGCGGACCCCACCGCGCGGTGATGAACGCGGCGACGAGCCCGGTCACGGCGAGCACCCCGGCGATGCGCCACTGGTGGGCCGTCGGCATCCGCGGGTCGAGCAGCGCCGCACCCACCGCGGCGACGACCGAGGCGAGGGCGAGCAGCCCGATGGCCATCGTGGTGCGGCGGCGCACCTGCGGCGGATCCTGGGGTAGTGACAGGCCCAGGCGTCCACCAGCGGCAACCCGGAACTGTCGATCCCCCACCACGCCTCCTGCGGTGATACCAGCGCACCATGCCGCCAACCGGGCGAAGCTGACGAAGCGTATTTTGCGCTGGCTAGAGACTACCTTGCGGGTACGACCGGACGCACTACGTGATATTCCGCCACCGGGCGGCGAGCGTGCTGTTGGGGTGGTGCCCCCGCCGCCGTCAGGCGGTGACCTGCCCGGCGAGGGCGGTGATGGCGGCGGTGAAGCACTCCATCGGCGGGTTGACCAGGCCGGCGCCGACCTGTCCGGTGCCGGCGACCTTGCCCGCCATGCCCGTGTTGATCTGCGGCAGCACCCCGGTGCGCAGCACCTTGGTGATGTCGATGCCGGTGGGCGCGCCGCGGAATTCCAGGATCGGGATGGCGAACGCCGGGTTCTCGGCCAGCGTGATCTCGTACATCCGCCGGGTCACGGCCAGCGCATCCGGCACCGCGCCGCCGACGAATCGCACGATCGCCGGCGCGGTGGCCATGGACATGCCGCCGATGCCCACCGTCTCGGTGATCGCCGAGTCGCCGATGTCCGGGTTGGCGTCCTCCGGTCCGAAGCCGGCCAGGAACAGCCCGTCCGGGGTGCCGGCCGGTCCGGTGAACCACTGGTCGCCGGTGCCGGACACCCGGATGCCGAAGTCGGTGCCGTTCCGGCACAGCGCCGTGACCAGCGAGGACCCGGGTACGTTCGCGGCCGCGTCGCCCATCAGCTTGCCGCACGGCATGACGAGGTTGAGGAAGAAGTGCTCGTTGCCGCCGATGAAGGAGAACACGTCCGCGACGTCCTTCGCCGGCAGCCCGGCGGAGATCAGCGCGGGGCTGATGTCGCGCAGGAACATGGCCGAGCCGGCGCGGTTGCGGTTGTGCCCCTCGTCGCCCATCTGCACCATCTGGCCCACCAGCGCGGTGATGTCCATCGGGTCACCGGCGTCGACCATGATGCGCACGGCCTTCTGCAGCGCCGGCCCGAGCACGGCGGACATCCAGCGCAGCCGCTCGATGACCTCCTCGGAGTAGGCGCCGTAGCGCAGCACCTTGCCCAGGCCCTCGTTCAGCGAGCAGTAGGCGACGGCGCCGGTGGCCTCGTCCTGCAGCTTGTACATCCACATGGACGGGGAGACGAGCCCGGCCATCGGGCCGACGGCGTGGTGCTCGTGGCAGGGGGAGAACGAGATCCCGTCGCCCGCGGCGAGTTTCGCCTCCGCCTCCTCGGCGGTCTCGGCCAGGCCCTCGAACAGCATGGCCCCGATGAGCGCCCCGCGCAGCGGCCCGGAGGCCCGGTCCCAGGTGATCGGCGGCCCGGCGTGGTAGAACTCGCCCGGCCGCATCCCCAGCGCCTCGGCGGCCGGCACGACGTCGACCAGCAGCGCCCGCACGTCCAGCATGCGCTGCACGGCGGTGGCGTTGGCCTGCTCGCGGCGCGGATCGGCCAGCACCCGGGCCAGGGCGTCGGCGGTGCCGGCCGGGTCGTCCACCGGCGGGCGGAAGTCGACCGTGGTCACCTGCACGGCCTGCGCCCGCAGGGAGTCCGTGAGCAGGTCGATACCGGCCGCGATGACGCTCGGCGGGCCCGCCAGCAGATCCACGCCGCCATCGGTGCCCGTCTCGCCGTCGGAACCGCCGTCGGTAGCGCCGTCGG
>CAZIIX010000083.1:0-9155 GCA_964539345.1 uncultured Actinomycetes bacterium
GTGATGGGCGGCATGACCGACCCGGTGGCCGCCGCACTCGACGAGTCGTTCACCGCCGGATGGGAGCTGCCCGCCGCCCTGCAGGCCGCGACCACTGCCCTCGGCGCCACCGGGGAGGGGGCGCCGCGGGACCTGGGCCCCGAGCAGCTCGAGGTCGCCATCTTGGACCGTTCGCAGGCCGGCCGCACGTTCCGCCGATTAGGCGACGCCGAGGTCGGGCACGCCCTCGAACGGTAGCTACTGGTGACCGCCTGGATCCTGCTGGCCGTCGGCGTCGTGCTCATCGCGCTGACGGCCATCTACGTGGCGGCCGAGTTCTCGCTGGTCACCGTGGACCGCGGCGCTCTCGAGAGGGCCGTCACCGAACGCCGGCCCGCGGCGCGCTCCCTGCAGTCCGCGCTGTCCCGGCTGTCCACCCACCTCTCCGGCGCGCAGGTCGGCATCACCGTGACCACGCTGGCGCTGGGCTATGTGATGCAACCGTCGCTGGCGACCCTGCTGACGCCGCTGCTGACCGACCTCGGCCTGTCGCACGGCGCGGCACTGTCGCTGTCCGTGGTCGCCGCGCTGGTGGTCGCCACGGTGCTGTCGATGGTGTTCGGCGAGCTGGTGCCGAAGAACCTGGCGATCGCCGATCCGTTGACCACGGCCCGCCGGGTGATCCGACCGCTGCGCGTGACCACGGCGGTGACCAAACCGCTGATCTGGGCGCTCAACGGCACGGCCAACGGGGTGCTGCGGCTGGTCGGCGTGCAGCCCCAGGAGGAGCTGCGGTCCACCCGCTCCGCGCAGGAGCTCTGGTCCCTGGTGCGCCGATCGGGCAGCCGCGGCACGTTGGAGGCGCGCACGGCGCGGCTGGTGGCACAGTCGATCTCGTTCTCCGGTAAGAACGTCGACGACGTCCTCACCCCGCGCGTGGATGTGGTGTTCGTCCGCGGCGCGGACCCCTCGGACACCGTCATCGACGCGGCGCTGGATTCCGGACTGTCCCGGTTCCCGGTGATCGGTCACGACGCGGACGACGTCATCGGGCTGGTGCACCTCAAACGCGTCGTCGCCGTTCCGCCGGACCAGCGCGCCACCGTGACGGTGTCCGCGCTGATGGTGCCGGCGCCGACCGTCCCGGGGACGCTCCCGCTGGACGATGCCCTGGAGCTGCTGCGCGGGCGCGGCCTGCAGATGGCCGTGGTCGCCGACGAGTATGGCGGCACCGCCGGCATCGTCACGCTCGAGGATCTGGTCGAGGAGCTGGTCGGCGACATCGCCGACGAGCACGACCCCGCAGACGCGGGCGCCACGCTGGCACGCGACGGTACCTGGATCGTCCCCGGGGACATGCGCCCGGACGAGATCGCCGAGATCGCGTTCCTGGAGCTGCCCGAATCCGGCGAGTACGACACCGTGGCCGGCCTGCTCATGGACCGCCTCGACCGGATCCCGGCCGTGGGGGACGCCGTCGTCGTCCCCGCCGCCATCCGCTCCGGCGCCGCACTCGGTGCGCTGCCCGGCGACCGTCCCGTGCCGGCCGACCCGGATGATGACCTGCCGCGGGGCATCACCGCCCGAATCACGGTGCACAGCATGGACGGGCGGCGGGTGCGCGAAGTGCGGCTCTCGGCGGTCGGCACCGACCAGGGCGAGGTGGCGCAGTGACCGCCCTGCTGCTCCTGATCGTGCTCGCGCTACTCATCGCCTCCGGCCTGTTCGTGGCCGCCGAGTTCTCCCTGGTCGCCGCCCGGCGGACGCAGATCGAACCGCTCGCCGTGCACAGCAAGCGGGCCCGCGCCACCGTCGCCGCCATGGAGGAGGTGTCGGTGATGATGGCCTGCGCCCAACTGGGCATCACCGCCTGCGGGGTGCTGCTCGGCGCGGTCGGCGAACCGGCCGTCGCCCACCTGCTCGAACCGGTGTTCGCCGCCGTCGGGCTGCCCGCCGTCGTCGCGGACACGGTCGCGGTGACGGTCGCGCTGATCCTGGTCGTCGCGGCGCACGTCGCGTTCGGCGAGATGGTGCCGAAGAACATCGCACTGGCCGGCCCGGAGACCGTGGCCATGGCCCTGGCGCCCGGGCTGCGCGCGCTGACCCGGCTGCTCGGCCCGGTGGTGCGCGGCCTGAACTCCTGGGCCAACGCCATGGTGCGGCTGATCGGCGTCACCCCCAGCGACGAGGTGGCGTCGGCGTTCTCCCGCGAGGACGTCAGCGCCATGGTCGCCCAGTCGGCCCGGGAGGGTCTGCTCGACCCGGAGGACGAGCAACTCATCGGGTCCGCGCTGAACTTCGAGACCGGGACGGTCGCCGACGTGCTGGTCCCGCTGGAGACGCTGGTCACGGTGCCGCACGACGCCAGCGCCGCCGACGTCGAACGCGCCTGCGCCCGCTCCGGATTCTCCCGGTTCCCCGTGCTGGGCGCGGACGGGCGCACCCTGACCGGATTCGTGCACGTGCGGGACGCGCTCCGCGTTCCGGCCGATGAGCGCGATCTGCCGCTGCCGGGATCGGCGATCCGCGCGATGCCGATCGTCTCCGCCCGCACCCCGCTGCGCGGATCGGCGGACGCGATGCGCGCGGCGCGGGTGCACATGGCCAGCGTCCGCGGCCCGCACGGCGGTATCGGCGTGGTCATGCTCGAGGACGTCATCGAAACGCTGATCGGGGACGTGGTGGATGCCACCCGCCGCGCGCAGGGCGGATTACTAGGCTGATCATCATGCGGCGTCGAATCTTCGGTATCGAGACTGAGTTCGGGATCACGTGCACCTTCCGCGGTCAGCGACGACTCAGCCCGGACGAGGTGGCCCGCTACCTGTTCCGCCGGGTCGTCTCCTGGGGCCGGTCCTCGAACGTGTTCCTGCGCAACGGGTCGCGGCTGTACCTGGACGTGGGCTCACACCCGGAGTACGCCACCGCCGAATGCGACGACCTCGTCACGCTGATCGCGCATGACAAGGCCGGCGAGCACATTCTTCAGGATCTGGTCGCCGACGCCGAGACGCGGCTGGCCGACGAGGGCATCGGCGGCGACATCTACCTGTTCAAGAACAACACCGACTCGGCCGGCAACTCCTACGGGTGCCACGAGAACTTCCTCGTCGGCCGCACCCGGGAGTTCTCCAAGATCGCCGACGGGCTGATCCCGTTCCTGGTCACCCGGCAGTTGATCGCCGGTGCGGGCAAGGTCGTGCAGTCCGCGCACGGCGGCGCCGAGTACCACTTGTCGCAGCGGGCCGAGCACATCTGGGAGGGCGTGTCCAGCGCCACCACCCGGTCCCGGCCGATCATCAACACCCGCGACGAGCCGCACGCCGACGCGGAGAAGTACCGGCGGCTGCACGTCATCGTCGGCGACTCGAACATGAGCGAGACCACCACGCTGCTGAAGGTGGGGTCCGCGGCGCTGATCCTGGAGATGATCGAGGACGGGATCCCGCTGCGCGACTTCACGTTCGAGAACCCGATCCGCGCGATCCGAGAGATCTCCCAGGACCTCACCGGCGGGCAGCAGGTGCGATTGGCCGGCGGCGGGCGCATCTCGGCGCTGCAGGCCCAGCAGGACTACTTCCAGCGGGCCGAGGCCTACGTGGCCCGCCGCGGCAGCGACCCGGTGACCGACCGGATCCTCGACCTGTGGCGCCGGACGCTGCTGGCGGTGGAGAGCGGCGACCTGTCCACCGTCGACACCGAGATCGACTGGGTGATCAAGAAGAAGCTGCTGGACCGCTATGCGCAGCGTCACGACATGCGGCTCGACCACCCCCGGCTGGCGCAGCTCGACCTGACCTATCACGACGTGCGGCCCGGCCGCGGCCTCTACTCGCTGCTGGCCCAGCGCGGGCAGGTGGCCCGGGTGGTGACGGACGCGGCCATCGAGGAGGCCACCGTCACCGCCCCGCAGACCACCCGGGCGAAGCTGCGGGGTGCCTTCGTCGCCGCGGCGCAGGACGCCGGACGCGACTACACCGTCGACTGGGTGCACCTGAAGCTCAACGACCAGGCGCAGCGCACGGTCCTGCTCAAGGACCCGTTCGAGGCGGTCGACGAGCGGGTCGACCGGCTGGTCGCCGCAATGTGACCCGTGTGACAGGCTAGGGACGTGTCGATCGCCAAAGCCGAGCGCCTGCTCGACCTCGTCATCGCGCTGTTGAACGCCCCCTACTTCCGCACCGCCGCGTGGATCCGCAGCCGGGTGGCCGGGTATGACGCAGCCGCCAGCGACGACGCGTTCGCCCGCATGTTCGAGCGGGACAAGTCGGAGCTGCGCGATCTGGGCATCCCGATCGAGACCAATGCCGACGGCGACGCCTACCGCATCCGTCCCGGCGAGTTCGCCCTGCCGCCCATGTCGTTCACGCCGGCGGAGTCGGCCGCCCTGGCCGTGGCGGCCCGGCTGTGGGAGACCACGGTGCTGGCCGAGGCGGGATCGGCGGCGATGCGCAAGCTGCGGGATGCGGCCGATGACGAGGACGACGGTGCGGCCCCGCCCGACCCGAACGTGGCCCGCGGAGTGCTGGCACGCCTGCGCACCCCGGAGCCGGCGTTCGCGGAGATCCTGGTGGCGATACGCGCCGGCCGCGCCATCCGATTCGACTATCGCGCCGCCGGCCGGACCCATGACGAGACCCGCACCGTCGAGCCGTGGGGGTTGGTGAACTATCGCGGCGCCTGGTACGTCGTGGGCCGGGACACCGACCGGGACGGCCGGCGCACGTTCCGGCTGTCCCGCATCGCCGGCCGGGTGACGGCGTTCGGGCCGTCCGGCATCGTCACGGTGCCGGACGACGTGGTGCTCCGCGACGAGGTCGTCGCCTCGGCCGACCGCGACCAGGGCGGCCGTGCGCTGGTGCGGGTGCGCGTCGGTGCGGCCGCCGGCATCCGCCGCGACGCGCGCGTGCTGTCCGCGGCACCGGACGCGGACGGTTTCGAGGAGCTGGCCGTCCCGATCGGCCGGCCGGACGACCTCGCCCGTCGACTGGCCAGCCACGGGCCGGACGTCGTCGTGGTCGAGCCGCCCGAGCTACGGTCGGCGGTCCTCTCGCTGCTGCGCGGCGCGGGTCGGGCGGCCGGTGTCGTCGGAGGTGCATCGTGACGCCCCCATCCCAAGGCCAGCCCCAGCCGCCGTCTCGACGGCCGCGCGATCAGGCGCCCCGGCGGTCCCGTTCGTCGGCGGGCGGCAGCGCCGCCCAGCAGGTCTCCCGGATGCTCGGCCTCGTGCCGTACATCGCCCGCCGGCCCGGCGTGGCGATCGACGACCTGGCCGCTGAGTTCGGTGTGGACGCCGAGCAGATCCAGGCAGACCTGAACCTGCTGATGGTCTGCGGCGAGCCGGGCTACTACCCGCACGAGCTCATCGACGTCGTCTACGACGACGAGGGCGGCACGGTGTCCATCGCCTACGACGCCGGCATCGACCGGCCGGTCCGGCTGACGCCCGACGAAGCGGTGGCGCTGACCGCGGCGCTGCAGGCGCTCCGCGATCTGCCGGGCCTGGTGGACGCGGACGCGGTGCATTCGTCGATGGCGAAGCTCGAGGAGGCCGTCGGGCGGTCCCGGCCCGCGGTGGAGGTGGCCGCGGCCGACCCGGCGCCCGCGCTGGGCACGGTGCGCCGGGCGCTGGACGCCGGGCGGCGCCTGTGGCTGCGCTACTACTCCGCGTCCCGCGACGAGCTCACCGAGCGCGAGGTAGACCCGATGCGGCTGCTCGTCGTCGACGGGCACACCTACCTGGAGGGCCACTGCTACCGGGCCGAGACCGTGCGCCGGTTCCGGGTGGACCGCATCGAGCACGTGGATCTGTTGGACACGCCGGCGCAACCGCCGCTGTGGGACGACGACGACACGCCGGACAGCCTGTTCACACCCGGCCGGGATGCCGAGGCGGTGACCCTGCTACTGCAGCCAGCGGCGGCCTGGGTCGCCGAGTACTACCTGATGGACGAGGTCGCGGAGCTGCCGGACGCGCCCGGGGTGCGGCGCGTGCGGCTGCGCGCGGGCAGCGAGGACTGGATCGTGCGGCTGGTGCTGTCGCTGGGCGACGCGGCCGCCATCGAGGGCCGTCCGGACCTGTCCGCGGAGGTCGCCCGCCGTGCGGCGGCCGCGCTCGCCGGCTACGGCGCCACGACCGACGCCGACGACTGAGGCCGGCCGGTGACGCCGACGACTGAGCCCCGCCGAGTGACGCGCCGAACGACGCGGCGAATCCTGACTGATGTGGCCGCTCCGTTATCGACGGTCAGTAGGATCACGGGGACACCTCCAGTCATCCACCGACGTTCCAGGGGAAACCGCTAGTGCCATCGCTACGACGTCGTCGGCCGGGACGGTCCGCCGACGGCTCGATGACCCTGATGCAGCATCTGTACGAGCTGCGTCATCGCATGTTCCTCGCGGTGCTGGCGGTGTTCCTGGGGACCGTGCTGGGTTTCATCTGGTTCTCGGTGGACATCCCGGCGCTCGGCATCCGGTCCCTGGGCGACCTGCTGATCGCGCCGTATTGCGCCGTGCCGGAGAAGACCCGCATCACGCTGGGGGACAGCAACACCTGCTGGCTGCTGGCCACCACGCCGTTCTCCGCTCTGCAGCTGCGGCTCACCGCGGCGGTGCTGGCCGGCGTGATCCTCTCCTGCCCGGTGTGGCTCTACCATCTGTGGGCCTTCATCGGACCCGGTCTGTACGCCAAGGAGAAGAAGTTCGCGATCGGCTTCACCGCGATCGGCGCCGTCCTGTTCGCCGGCGGCATGGTGCTGGCCTACCTGGTGATCCCGGAGGCATTGAAGGTGCTGCTGGCGTTCGGCGGCGACTTCGTCAAGGCCGGCCTCGACCCGGAGCGGTACTACAAGTTCCTGCTCGGCATGATGCTCATCTTCGGTGTGTCGCTCGAACTGCCGCTGCTGCTGGTGATGCTCAACTATGCCGGCGTGCTCAAGGGGCGGTCGCTGGCGAAGGTGCGGCGATACGCGTACTTCGGGCTGATCGTGTTCGCCGGCCTGGCGGTGCCGGGCAACGACCCGATCAGCATGGGCGTGTTGGCGGTGGTGCTGTGCGTCCTCTACGAGGTGGCCGTGCAGGTCGCCAAGTATCACGACCGGCGGAAGGACCGGCTGGCCGCGGCGCAGATGGCCGAGCTGCCCGATGACGTGGCCTCGTCGCTGGAGCCGGCCGGCCAGGACACCGCCCAGGAGTCGGCCGACGAGGTCGCGGCCCCGATCGCGGCACCGCGGCCGCTCGACGACGACGGCGACCAGGGGCCGCCGGCGGCCGGGCGCTGGACGGACGTGACCTGATCGCGCCGATCCGGCGGGCCGCGGCGCCGTCGCGGAGTGTGCCAGGCTGGGCGGTGTGTGCCCCGCCGAACCGCCCCTGACAGCGACCCCCGGCCCTGACGTGCCGGACCCGGGGGTGGAGGCGTTCGCCGCCGGCCGCCCGTTCCGGCTCGACCCGTTCCAGCTGCGGGCATGCCGTGCCCTGGCGGGAGGTTCCAGCGTGCTGGTGTGCGCGCCCACCGGCGCGGGCAAGACGGTCGTGGGGGAGTTCGCCGTGGCCCGGGCGGTGGCCGACGGCGGGCGCTGCTTCTACACGACGCCGCTCAAGGCGTTGTCGAACCAGAAGTTCCACGACTTCGCCGCCGAGTACGGTGCGGATCGGGTCGGGCTGCTCACCGGCGATGTCTCGATCCGCCCGGACGCGCCGATCGTCGTCATGACGACCGAGGTGTTGCGCAACATGGTGTACGCCTCCGCGCCGGACCTCGGCGGGCTGTCGGCCGTGGTGCTGGACGAGATCCACTACCTCGCGGACCGCTTCCGCGGCGCGGTGTGGGAGGAAGTGATCCTGCACCTGCCGGAGACGATCCCGATCGTCGGGCTGTCCGCGACCGTGTCCAACGCTGAGGAGTTCGGCGAGTGGATCCGCCGGGTGCGCGGCGACACGGCGGTCATCGTCGACGAGGTGCGGCCGGTGCCGCTGTGGCAGCACATGATGGTCGATCGGCGCCTCTACGACCTGTTCGCGCAGCGGCAGCCGGGCCGTCCGGGCGGCGCGACCGCGCGCGAGCTGCACCCCGACCTCGTGCGCGCCATCGGACGCAGTATCGCCCGACTCCCTCCGTCATGGGCCGACCGGCGCGGGGGACGGGACCGGGCCCGCGGACCGCATCGGCGGCCGCCGCGGCGACCGGACGTGGTCACCAGGCTCGATGACGCCGGTCTGCTACCGGCGATCGTGTTCATCTTCTCCCGCGCCGGCTGCGACGCCGCTGTGGGGCAATGCCTGCGCGCCGGGCTGCGGCTGACGACGAACGACGAGCGCGCCGAGATCCGCCGTGTCATCCGCGATCACACCGCCGCGCTGCCCCGGGAGGATCTGCAGGTCCTGGGATACGAGCAGTGGTGCGATGCCCTGCAGGCCGGCGTCGCCGCACACCACGCCGGTCTGCTGCCGCTGTTCAAACAGACCGTCGAGGAGCTTTTCCGGCGCGGGCTGGTCAAGGTCGTGTTCGCGACGGAGACGTTGGCGCTGGGGATCAACATGCCGGCCCGGACGGTGGTCCTCGAGCGGCTGGTCAAGTTCAACGGCGAGGGGCACGTGCTGGTGACGCCGGGCGAGTACACGCAGTTGACCGGGCGGGCCGGGCGGCGCGGGATCGACATCGAGGGCCACGCGGTGGTGCTCTGGTCCCCGGACGTGGAGCCGGAGATGGTGGCCGGGCTGGCCTCGACCCGCTCGTATCCGTTGAACAGCTCGTTCCGCCCGACCTACAACATGGCGGTCAATCTGGTCGCGCAGCTCGGCCGGGTGCCTGCCCGGGCGCTGCTGGAGCAGTCCTTCGCCCAATTCCAGGCCGACCGCGGGTTGTCCGGACTGGTGCGCCAGCAGCGGCGCAACGAGGAGTCGCTCCGGGAGCTCGGCGAGGCGATGGGCTGCGACCGGGGGGACGTGCCGGAGTATGCCGACCTGGTGCGCCGGCTGAGCGAGGCCGAACGCGCGCAGAAGCGGCGGCGGTCGGCACATCGCCGGCAGACCGCGCTGGACGACCTGGACCGGCTGCGCCGGGGGGACGTGATCTACGTTCCCTCGGGACGACGCGCCGGGCTGGCCGTCGTCATCGACCCGGGTCGGCGGCATGACGGGCCCGCCCGGCCGCTGGTGGCCACCGAGCATCG
>CAZIIX010000084.1:0-3136 GCA_964539345.1 uncultured Actinomycetes bacterium
CGCGCTCAGACACCCACAAGGGGTAAGGCGAGCGGGCGCGGTGGGTACCGGTACCCATCGACAGCGCCACGCGCGCCGCTTAGCGTCGAGGACGACGCCGCTACGGGCGGCTCGAGATTCACCGAAACAGCGGCCCACCCGGCCGCACAGGAAGGAAGTGTTTGCCCATGCCAATGGTGGGTATGGATGTTGCCGAGGTACGGGCGCTGGCCACGCAGCTGCACACCGCGTCGAGTGACATCACGAACATCGTTCACCAGTTGACCTCGAAGCTGGCCTCGACCACGTGGGTCGGCCAGGACCGCATGAACTTCGAGAGTGACTGGCAGTCGCGGCATGTGAGCAACCTGAACGCGGTGGCGACCGCGCTGCAGGACGCCAGCCAGACCGCGACCCGCAACGCCACCGAGCAGGAGACCGCCTCGGGCAGCTGATCGACCACCCGATGGCCCCGGACCGCCGGTCCGGGGCCATCGGCTCGATCGGCGGTCAGGCAGTCGAAGGACGGACCATGCCTCACATGATCGGAGCGGATGTCGAGGAGCTGCGCCAGCTCGCCGACTTCTTCCGGCAGCGCGCCGAGCAGCTCGGCACGCTCGAGACGCAGCTCGCCGGGCGCATCCACTCGGCGCCCTGGCGCGGTGCGGACGTCGATCACTTCAAGTACCGCTGGGACCGCTCCTACCGCGCCACGCTGCAGGCGGCCGCCGACGACCTGCGGGCCGCCTCGCACACGCTGCTCGGCCAGGCGGACCAGCAGCGGGACGCCAGCTCCGGCGCCGGAGGCAGCACCGGCGGCGGCAGCGGGACGGTCGCGCCCGGCGGCGGGTCCGGCCCGATGGTCTGCCGGGACCCGGAGTCCATGCTGCCGGACCTGCAGACCGCGCTCGGCGGCGACGAGTCCGCCCAGGCCGCCTGGTGGAACTCGCTGACGCCGGCCGAGCGGACCGCCCTGATGACCCTGTATCCGGGGCTGATCCTGCAGCTCGGCGTGTTGTCGGCGGACGACCGCGACGCCGCCATGGAGCAGTTCGCGGAGTACACCCGGGACAACACGCTGGTGAGCTCCGAGGCCACCGGCTTCGACGTGACGGCCTCGGCCGGATGGGTCCGCATCGGCGTCGACGGGGAGGCGCAGATGCAACAGATGGGCGACGGCACCTACCGTGTCGTGCTCACCGGCGGGGGATCCCTCGGCATCGGAGCAGACGGGGGCGATGCCGAGGCATCCCTCGACCTGTCCGGCGACGCCAGCGTCACCTACGCGTTCGACAGCCAGGCGGATGCCGACCGGTTCATCAACGACCTGGTGACCGCGGCCGTGCCGGACGATCTCGGGGACGGCTTCAGCCTGGCCAGCAACGCGCCGGCCTACGTGGTCAACAAGTACGCCGAAGTGTTCGACCAGTACTCCGGCCACTACGTGACGACCAACCTGACCGGCAGCGTGGAGGGCAGTGTCGAGGTGAGCGCCGGCGGCCTGTCCGCCGACGTGTCCGGCAGTGCCGGGGTCAGCTACGACACCGCCACCGGGGACAAGACGTTCTCGCTGGACTACGGTCTCGGCGCCAGCAACACCTCGGATGGCGCGGCGAGCAGCATCGCGGCCAGCGGCAGCTACCAGCTCACCGTCGACGACAGTGGTGCGATGACGAACCTGACCATCGAGACCACGGCCGGCGGTTCGGCGGGCATCGGCGGCGGCACGGACGCGCTCAACGCGACGATGATGGCCGGCTCCGACTCGACGGTCACCACGTCGGTGGACCTGCGCAACCCGGTCAACCAGCACCTCGCGGCGGAGTACGTGAACGCGGTGACGGTCGGCGACTCCGCCCGGGTGAACGACATCGTCACGCAGCTTCAGCAGAATTCCACCGTCACAGTCCGCGCCGACCTGACGACCACCGATCACGCCGGGTTCGACGTCTGGGCGGTGGAGGGCAACTTCGACCACAGCACCAGCGATCTGCAGTCGATGTATGTCAAGGCTCCGGGGGAGACGGAGTACACCGAGGTGAGGTTCTGATGACGACGGGACCACGATCGGGTATGACGGGGGACACGGCGCCCGACGCGTCACGGAACGATCCGGCAGAAAGGGCTGAACGGGCATGACGAACCCCGACGCACCAGTGCACATCGACCGGGACCTCGGGCGGCTGCGCATCCGGCTGGAACTGCCCGCCGGCACTGTGCCGATCGCCAGCGACCACGAGCAGGATCGGCGCGCCGGCTGGATGACCGCGGACGGCATGTCGGCGGTCTGCGAGGCGCTGCCGGTCGCCCCCGGCCAGCCGCATGCCGTCGACGCGGTCGTCGGCACGCTGATCCACGGCTACCAGTCGCGCGAGTCGGCCGCGGTGCGCAACGTCACGCGGCTGCGCGTCAGCGGCGCGGACGAGGCGATCGGCTACGCGCTGGCCACCGAACGGGGCGGCGACGCGGTCGACCACCGGATGGTCGTGGCGGCGAGCCCGACCGACCGGACCGACACCGTGGCGGTGCTGCAGGTCTCCTGGCAGGGGATCGGACCCGACGTGGCCGCCGACCGTGCCGCCGCGTTCGACGCGATCGTGCGCAGTTGGTCGCTCGCCGCACCCGTTGACCACGTATCGTGACCATTCGCCCGGACGGCTGGGCCGCACGAATGACGTGAGACAATAACGCCACGTCATACGTTGTCGAGATTCGCGGGGGAGACGGACGTGGCTGTCGGGGGGCGGGTGCGCTGGTGGGCGGCCGCCAGCGTCACGGCCGTCGTCGCGACCACGCTCACCGTGCTCGCCGTGCAGGATCGCGGCTACGCGGCCGAATCGGTGGACCTGAGCCGGTCCGAGGTGTGGGTGACCAACGAGTCCGCGCTGATGGTGGGCCGGGTGAATCGGCAGATCGACGAGCTCAACTCCGCGGTCAAGGTCAGCGGCACCCCCCTGGACGTGTTCCAGGACGGCACCTCCGTCATCGTGCTGGACGGCAGCAAGCACGAACTGCGGCCGCTGGACCCGGTGAGCGTCACGCTGGCCGGCAAGATCTCCCTGCCCGCGGACCCGCAGATCGCGTTCGGCGGCGGGGTCCTGGGCATCGCCGACGACGAGTCCGGCGCGGTGTTCGTCGGAACGCCGCGCGAACTGGC
>CAZIIX010000084.1:3236-9010 GCA_964539345.1 uncultured Actinomycetes bacterium
GCCGTCCGTGCCGACCGGGGCCGACTCCGAGCGGCCGACCGCCACCCCGACCGCCACCCCGGGCGGCGCCGCCGAGGACGGCCGGCCGGTGCGCACCGTCAGACTCCCCGGCGACCGACTGAGCGATCCGCGCAGCGGCGCCGGCGAGGCGCTGGCGATCACCATGGTCGGCGATGTGCCCGTCGTGCTCGACCGGGCCGCCGGCACGGTGCGGCTCCCGTCCGGGCCGGTGCCGCTCGACGATGCGGCCGGAGGTGACACCGCGGTGTTGCAGCAGCCGGGCCCGGCCGCGGACTCCGTCATCGTCGCCACCAGCACGGCACTGCTGCGGATCGCGCTCGCCGACGGCTCCGTCACCGAGATGGCACACGGCAGCCCGGGCGCCCCCGCCGCGCCCGTCCGGCTGGGCGACTGCGTGCACGGCGCATGGTCGTCCGCACCGGCCGGCTACGTGCTGGCCTGCGACGGCCGGCCCACCGTGCAGCGCGAGGTGCCGGGCCACACCGGCAGCGCGGCCATGGTCTTCCGCGTCAATGGCGACGCAATCGTGCTCAACGACGTCGTCACCGGCGCGACCTGGACCGCCGACCCCGACCTGAGGCTGATCAACAACTGGGACCAGGTGCGGCCGCTGTCCGACGAGCAGGACGATCCGACCGACAACTCCGGCACCGAGGGCAGCTCCAGCGCCGCCACCACCTCGCGCACCAACTGCACCGCCGGCAAGACCGACCCGCCGACGGCCGCCGACGACGACTTCGGCGTCCGCGCCGACCGCTCCACCGTGCTGCGGGTGCTCGGCAACGACGCCTCCTCGGACTGCTCGGTCCTGGCCATCACCGCGATCGACGGCGGCCCGGACGGCGACGACGGCGCGCGGGTGGACATCGTCAACGAGGGGCGCGCACTGCAGGTCACCGTGCCCGCCGGCGCCACCGGCCCGCTGCCCCCGCTGCGGTACGTCGTCTCGGACGGGCTGGGCCGCACCGCAACGGCGCGGGTCAGCATCGACGTCGTGCCGGACACCGTGCACCGGCCGCCGGTGAAACTGCACGACTCCTCGGTGCCCGTCGAGACCCTCGGCTCGGTGTCGTACAACGTCCTGAACAACTACCGCTCGCCGAACGGCGACGACCTGTTCCTGGTCGGCGCGTCGGTGGACGCGGCCAACGCCGGCGACGAGGTCACGTTCCAACCCGACGGGCTGATCACCTACTTCGACAAGGGCGTCGGCGGCGCGGTGAAGAAGACGGTCACGTTCGAGGTCTCCGACGGCGAGAACACCCCCGTCTCCGGCACTCTCACCGTCGACGTGCGACCGGACGGCACCGCCGAGCCGATCGCCTCCCCGGTGTACGCACACGCGGTCACCGGGCGCCCGCTGTCCATCGACATCCTCAGCCGGGTGACGGCGCCGGCGGTGGACGCCACCACCCTGGCGAAGATCACCGCGTTCGACAAGCCCGCCCAGGCCTACCTCGGAGCCATCGACCATTCCGCGGGGACGGTCGTCTTCACCGGCCCGCGCACCGGGACGTACTACTACCTCTATCAGGTCAGCGCGGGCAGCAACACCGCCGAGGGCCTGCTGCGGGTGGACGTCACCGAGCCGTCCGACGAGACCGCGCCGCCGGTACCGATGGCCGATGTCGTCTACCTGCCGGCCGGCGGTGTCGTGACGATCGACCCGACCGCCAACGACAGCGACCCGATGGCGACCGGGCTGGCCGTCACCCAGGCGCGCCCCGACCCGGCACTGACCGCCACCGTCGAGGCCATGCAGACCGTGACCGTCTCGGCCCAGTCCGTGCTCGGCGACCACTCGGCGCAGATCGACTACACCGTGTCGAACGGGGCGGCGCAGGCGGACGGCGTCATCCGCGTCGTTCCCGTCCCCGCCACCCGCGGCACCCCGCCGGTGGCGCACGACATCGATGCGACCGTGCGGGTCGGCGACGCCGTGACCATCCCGATCGCCGAGCACGCCGTCGATCTCGGTGGCGACGTCATCGCACTGACCTCCCTGGGCACCGAATCCGTCCCGCCGGACACCGGTGTGCTGTTCCACACCGAGACCGCCATCCGCTACTTGGCGCCGGAGACCGCACCGGCCACACCGCTGCGCTTCAGCTACACCGTGACCAACACCGTCGGCGCGTCCGCCACCGGGCTGGTCACCCTCCGCGTCGTGCCGCCGCCGGAGCACAACCGGCCCCCGGCGCAGCCGCAGCCCGTGCTCGCCCGCGTGTTCACCGACGCCACCGCATCGATCGCGCTGCCGCTCAGCGGGATCGACCCGGACGGGGACTGGGTGACGTTGGGCGGTATCACCGAGCCCTCGTCGGCGCCGCTGGGCAATCCCGCGCCGTCCGGGCTGTCCGCGATCGAGTACCGGGCCGGCAGCGCGCCGGGCTACGACTCGTTCGGCTACCAGGCCACCGATCCCTACGGCGAGACGACGGTCGGGCACGTCGCCGTGCTCGTGGTGCCCCGGCCGACGATGGTGCAGGCGCCGACCGCCCCGAACCTGACCGTCACCGCCCGGCCCGGCCGGACCGTGCAGATCGACGCGCTCGCCCAGGTCGCGGACGCCAACCCGTCGCAGCACCTCACGTTCGACGATCCCGCGTTCGAGGCGCCGAAGGACTGGTCGGTCCGCGTCGACGACGCCTCGCAGACGCTGGTGGTGCGCACCCCGGATCAGGACACCGTGCAATCCATCAAGTACACGGTGGTCAACGAGGCGGGTCAGGCCGGATCCGGCATCATCACGGTCACCGTCTCCGCCACCGCCGAGGTCCCACCGCCGACGGCGCAGGACGTGGTGGTCGACCCGGCCGATCTCACCCCCGGCCAGACGCAGGTCGAGGTGCGCATCCCGGACGAGCGGCTGACCAACCCCGGCGGCACCCTCGCGGATCTCGACCTCAGCCTCGATCCGCAGTCACAGGGTGCCGCGCAGGTCACCGGCGACCGCACCGTGCGGGTACCGCTGACCAGCGACCGTCAGGTGCTCGCGTATCACGTGACCAACGTCGACCAGGCCGTCGCCACCGCGTTCATCGTGGTGCCGTCCGCCGAGGAGGCGGCCCCGCCGCAGACGGAGGAGCAGGAGGAGGCCGATGACGAGCCGGGGCCTCTGACGGTCACGGTCTCCGGGCCGAAGCTTCGGGTCAAGGCCGGCGAGACGCTGACGTTCGCCATCGGCGACCAGGTCACGGCCTCGGACGACTCGGCCCTGGAGATCCCCAACGGCGCGAGGCTCACCGTGACCGGCGGGGGTCAGGTCGGGCGCGTCGACGCCACGCACGTCTCGTACACGGCGGCCAAGGACGGCGACGGCACGGTGCGGCTGTCCGTGCCGGTCAGCGACGGGACACGGGACCCGGTCGCCGTGACGATCCCGGTGACGGTGATCCCGGTGGTCATCCCCGCGCCGGTGGTGCGGGACGCGTCGCTGACGGTCGAGGCGGGACACTCGGCCTCGCAGGACCTGGCGCTGTTGGTCACCGCCGGCAACGAGGAGCAGCAATCCCGGCTCACGTTCGACATATCGGGCGGCGCCGACGGTTTCACCGTCGGCCGACAGGGATCGGTGGTCACCGTCAGCGCGTCGCTGGGCGCCAAGGGCGAGTCGGCGTCGTTCACCGTGACCGCGACCGACGGGCAGGGCAAGTCGGGGACCGGCACGCTGGTCGTCGCCGCCACCGCCTCGACCGCGCCGCGGTTGAAGGTGCGCAATGTGACCATCGATGACGGACGGCCCGGCAAGGCCTCGAAGGTCGACGTGCTCGACGCGGTCACCTACAACCCGTTCGACACGCCTCCGAGCGTCGTGGACGCCGTCGTGTCGGACGGCAAGGGCACGGTGAGCAAGCCCGGGTCGACCATCGCCATCACGCCCGACCGGGTGGGCACGGTGGTCGTCACCGTCACGCTGCGCGACGCCACCGGTGACCCCGACCGGGATGTCGCCGCGACGGTGACGGTGACCGTGCAGGACAAGCCGGACGCGCCGGGGACGCCGACCGTGGTGTCCATGGAATCCCACACGGTGCAGCTGGAATGGAGCGCGCCGGACGACAACGGGTCACCGATCACCGGTTACGTCATCGCCTCCGACGACGGCTCGTTCACGCAGAAGTGCGACTCCTCGCCCTGTGCGCTGGCGAAGCTGCACAACGGCACCGCCTACCGGTTCACGGTGGTCGCGGTCAACGCCATCGGCACCTCCGAACCGTCGGCCGCGTCCGCCGCGGTGACACCGGACACCGCCCCCAACCTGCCCGCACCCCCCAGCGTGCAGTGGGCCGCCGGGGAACACGCGCTGGAGGTGAGCTGGACCGACCCGGGCTCCGACGGCACCCCCGTCGACCGGTACGACCTGCGCATCTCCCCGGCCGACAGCAAGGGCAACAGCGAGGTCACCGTCACCGACGGCACGGACTACCGGTGGCCCGACCTGGAATTCGGCACCGCCTACACGTTCACCGTGCAGGCGCACAACGCCTCCGATACCCCCAGCGGCTTCTCCCAGCCCAGCACGGCCGAGACGCCGTCGGGGCCGGCCGTCGCCCCCACGGACGTCGCGGTCACGTTCGGCGTCGACGAGTACCAGGCCGGCGGGCACACCCTCACCGCCAGCTGGACCGCGCCCGGCGATGACGGCGGATCGGCGCTGACCGGCTACCAGATCCGGGTCAGCCCCGCCCTCGGCGGCAGCGGCACGTTCGACGTCGCCGACCCCGCCACGACCAGCATGAAGCTGCAGGGCGCGGTCGACGGCACCGAGTACACCGTCACCGCCGTGGCACTGAACCGCTCCGGCGCGGGGGCGGTCAGCAAGCCGGCCACGGTGAACCCGTACTCGCTCCCGGACGCCGTCACCGGGGTGACCGCGAAGGCCACCGGCGACAGCAAGAAGGTCGCCCTGTCCTGGTCGAAGACCAGCGGGCACGGACGGGCGATCGCCCGGTACGAGATCGGCGGCGACGCCAGCGGCGAGACCGGCGCGTCCACGACCAGCAGGACCGTCACCGCCCCCGGCAACGGCAAGGACTACACGTTCAAGGTGCGCGCCTGCTACTCCGACAACACCTGCGGCGGCTGGGGATCGGCCACCGCGAACCCGTACGGCCCGGTCGCGCCACCCGGATCGGTGAAGACCTCGCGGCACCAGAAGTCCGTCACGTTCTCCTGGTCCAACCCACCGGACAACGGCCGCGGGCCGATGTCGTCGCAGTGGTCGACGAACAACAAGGACTGGCACACCGGCACCTCGAGGAAGGTCGCCGGCGAGTGCGAGTCGACAGTGGTGATCTACCTCCGCGGAGTGGACTCGGACGGGCACCACAGCACCAGCAAGAAGCACACCAGCACCACGACCGCCTGCCCGCAGACGCGCTGGCCCGCGACCGCGACGGTCGGCACCTGCCCGGACACGATCACCGGGCCGTCGCACTTCCAGGGCGGTCGCTGCACCTCCGACGACGGGCACGGCAACCGGGGTTTCATCGACAAGGGCCAGACCGTCGACGTCATCTGCTACAGCACCGGCTGGAGCGGCAACTACAAATTCTGGTATCAGATCGGCAGCGGCGAGCCGTTCGCCGGATGGTATATCGCCGGCGCGACGACGACACTCGGCACCGACCCGCCGAGCGGCATGCCGCAGTGCTCCTAGCGGCGGTCGGCTCCGTTATCGTGGTGCGCGGCCACAGCCAGTAGGCTCGTCCGGGTGGCAGCCGACGCCGGGAGGGGAGGACGATCGTCGC
>CAZIIX010000085.1:0-8982 GCA_964539345.1 uncultured Actinomycetes bacterium
CATGGCCGCGACTGTACAACCGCGGGACGACAACCGGCCCACCTCTCGCTGCGCGTCCGCCGGTTGGTCGCCGAAGACCGCGGAGCAGGTGCCGCTGCGGCCGGTGGGTCGTGGTTCTTCTGCCACATTCGCGACCGGACCTCCGGGCCGACGGCTGTACGAGCAGGCTGGGTTCGTCGACACCTCACCGGCGCGAGCGATGCGGTTCTCCGGCATCGACGGACCCTCGACATGGGCGTGACCCGCGCGCAGACCCGCTGGTGGGCAACGGCTTCACCATGATCAGGCACGGCGTCCCCTCGCCCCAGAGATCGGTCTCCTCCAGCGGTAGGAAGCCGCACTTCTGGTAAAAGTGCCGGGTGCGTGCGTACCCGCGATCCGGATGCGACGGTCCGAGCGTCTTCACTTCCAGCAGCCGGACACCCCGGCGGATGGCATCGGTTTCGATGGCGGCGAGCATCGCCGTGCCGACTCCGGAACCATGTATCGCGCGGTCGACGACGGTCAGGTGAACCTCGGCGACGTGCGGGAAGTGGCGATCCACCAGGGTGACGCCGACAATGCGACCACCCGCGTCTCGCACCGTCCACGTCTCCTTCGATCGTGCGGCCTCGACATACTCGGCGTTGGACTCCGGCTGCCCGAACCACTCGGGAACCGTGCCGAGCAAGCGCGCGACATCATCGGGCACCGGACGGTCCGGCGCGGCAATCCACACGTCGTCGCTCACGCGACCCCCAGCTCGATCGCGGCGACCGTGCCTGGCGTACGCCCCTCCGCGGAGTCGCCGCGGAGGGGCGCGCCGCGATCAGTCGAGGGCCGAGCGGACGATCTCCGCAATGCGCTTCTCCGTGTGCTCGTCCACCGTCTCGAAGTACCAGGCCGCCGGCATCAGCGTCCCGTCGGCGCCTCCCGCGGTCCGGAAGTCGACCTTCTCGGTGAGCGCGAGGTTCAATCGCTCGTCGTTGCGCAGCGTCACGAGAGCGGGAGTGCTCGCCGACATCGCATAGGCGGGCATTCCGTACCAGATCCGCGGCTTGAGAGCGGGTGCGGCGGCAACAATGACATCATGCACACGCCGCACGACCGACCGCCGCGGCTCGTCCATGCTCGCGATCTTGTCGATGACCTGGCTCAGGTTCTTCTCGTCCTTCGGTGACATGCCATGTCCTTTCGTCGGCCGATGTCCTATCGGCGGGAATGAAGTTGGCGCATCGCGCCGCACCCCATCCGGACATGTCCTGAGCGATTCAGGCCTCTCCGCGATGATTCACGTGATCTCACGTGGAAGCGCAGTCGGTGGCGTACCACCACCGGCAGGATACCGGGGGCGATCAAGCGAGTCCAGCCGGCCGATTCGGCCACCTCTTGCTGCGCAGTTGCCCGCGAACCACCGTCAGAGCCGTCCATGCGTGCGAAGCGTCCGGACCGCATTGACGGTCGTATAGCCGCGCCATTCCAGCACAGCGGCGGGCGAGTAACTGTCGAAGTCGACGGGCCAGCCACCGTCCGGCTGCTGAGCGTTCTCCAGGCGATCGATCTCAGCGGCGACGGCCGACGGCGCGAGAAACTCGTATAACGGCATCCCCGGCTCGGACACGAGGTGGATCGTCTCGCCCTCCGCGCCTCCGGCCACCGGCAACGCCCCATCCGCGGGGACGAATCGCATGAGCCGATGCAAGAGGCCACGTGCCTCCGCGTCCTCCTGGGCCACGGCATCGAGCAACTGCAATGAGAAGGACAGGACATGGGCGATGGGCGGCTTCTGAATCTCACGGATGCGCTCGAAGCAGTAGCGCGTCGCCGCCGCGAGCCAGGGATGTGCCCCGATATCGACGTGAGCACGCGCCGCGCGGTGCGCCTGGGCAGCGACTGCAGCGGTGATCTGCAGAGAGGACTCTCGTGGATCCGCCGCCGTCCAGAATGGCGCACATCCGGTCGCAGTAGCGATCGGAAGCGCGAAGGGGAGTCCGCCATCCGCCAGGGATGCGCGCTCGAGCCAGTTGAGCAGCCCAGCGATCGATGGCGCGGTACGCGGCCCCACCGCCGTGAGCGCCTCGAGCGCATGGAGTGCCGCAGCGGGCTGGCTCTCCGACGCCCGCAGGTCCGGCTCGAGTCCCCAGCCGTAGCCGCCGTCGCCGTTCCGATAGGCGTCGAGCGCAGCAAGGATCGCATCGCCAGCGGCATCGCTGTCACCGTCATCGACGAGCGCTTCGAACCTTCGGCGATCGAGCACACGCCCATGCTCGGTGATGAAGGTCCTTGCCCGTGCGATGTCGATGGTCATGCACTCATCCTCGCTGCTGCCGCGTCGGAGCGCTTGAACGAATCGACGATTCGATGCGCCGTTGCGTCCCGCGAAACCGCGCCATCCCCCCACGACACATGAATCACCGCACAGGAACGAAGCTCGCCGGGCGCACTACGGAGGCGAAGAGCGGGCCGGGCCCGTCGATGCCGCCGGGGATGATCAGCTCCGCGACCCGGATGCCTTCCGGCTCGAGAGCGTCGTGGAGCATCTGCCCGTAGGCCGACTCGCCGGCGAAGGCGACCGAGATGCCGGTCACGTTCCCGTTCAGGGTGCGGCGCCGGAGCCGTTGGGGAACAGGATCGTTCCCCGGCCCTACTCCCGCATAGCGGGCAGCACGGCGCGCACGGCTGTGACTGGGGCGTAGACCGACTGCTCGATCGTGCCCACCAGGTCATCGGCGGTGGTATCGAGGACCGGCTTCATGAACTCCTTGGCCGGCACCGGGCTGTACCGCAGCACCTCGATCGCGCCCAGGTCGGCGGACGCCGCATCGAGCGCCGCGGTGAGGGCGCGGGTCGCAGGCGTTGGCAGGGTAGCCGCGGGCGGTGATGCCGTCGGCAGTCAGTGTCCTTCTGCTTCGAGGATGGTCCAGCGGGATGCTGCCCGCCCGATCACCGCTGGGCTGCTGGCTCGGCCGCAGGGAGTCCCTGTGAGTACCACCATCGGCCGGGCCTCCCTCGGACCGCGATGCGGTGCTTGGCTGAGAACGTCGGACAGCCCATCGACACGAGGAGACGACCAATGAGACCAGACCGACGAGCCTTCGCCGCCGGCGCAGCGCTGCTGGTCACGGCCCTGGCAGGATGCAGTCCCGCGGGCTCCGACTCCTCGCACGGCCGCTCAGCACCGACTCCCTCCACCGACTCGCCGAAGGCGACGGCCCCGACCTCCACCCCGGCGGCCTCGGAGACGGGCGACCGGGACCGGGTCGTGGGAACGATCGTGCGCTTCACGGCAGGATCGACCGTGGTCGAGGTGACGATCACCGAGGACAGCGCGGCGACGCGGGACTTCCTGTCCCGGCTGCCGATGACGCAGGAGTTCGAGGACTTCCACGGGCAGGAGAAGATCACTTACCCCGAGGAGCCGTTCGACTACACCGGCGCGGAGGGGTTCACGCCACAGGTAGGCGACTTGTTCTCCTACAAGCCCTGGGGCAACCTCGGCTTCTTCTACGACGTCGAGGGCCTCGGACGCTCCGACGACCTCGTCCGGCTGGGCACCACCGACGACCTCGACGTCGTCATGGAGCTGGACGGGAAGCTGGTCACCATCGACCTCACCGACCATTGAGTGACCCGAGCGCTCAGCGCCCGGACTTCTCCTCGTCACGCGGCTGCTCCCGGACAGCCGCCCCGTACTCGCTGGCCGCCCAGGAGGCGAGCAGCTGCATCTTCTCCGCCGACTCCGAGCCGGGCTCGGCGGCGTAGATCGTGATCGACAGCCCAGGCTCGGACTCCATCTCCATGCCCTCGTAGGCAAGGGTCATCTCCCCGACGATGTCGTGGTGGAACGTCTTGAACCCCGTGCCGTGGTGCCGGACGTTGTGCGAGCCCCACCGGGTGCGGAAGTCGGTGCTGCGGGTGGACAGCTCCCCGATCAGATCGTGCAGCTCCTTGTTGTGAGGGTCGCGGCCGGCCTCGGTCCGTAGGATCGCCACCGTCACGTCGGCGAACATGTCCCAGTCGGGGTAGAAGTCGTGGGCCCGCTCGTCGAGGAAGGTGAACCGGGCGATGTTCGGCGGCTGCCCCTGGATCCGTCCGGGCATGTCGTAGACGTCATGGTAGAACGCCCGCGCCAGCGTGTTGGCCCCCAGGATGTCCAGTCGGCCGTTCCGCACGAACGCGGGTCCCGCGGCGACCGCGTCGAGGATCCACTGCAGGCTCTGGTGCGGCTGCCAGCACTTCGGATTGCGCCGCCGCGGCGGACGCGCCACTGGGCTGGCGGCGTGCGCCAGGTCGAACAGGTGAGCCCGCTCGGCATCGTCCAGGCGCAGCGCCTTCGCGATCGCATCGAGGATCTCCGGGGACGCGCCACTGATCGCGCCGCGCTCGAGCTTGGTGTAGTACTCAACGCTCACCCCGGCCAGGGTCGCCACCTCGGTCCGGCGCAGTCCCTCGACCCGGCGATTGGTGCCGCCGGGCAGTCCGACCTCGTCCGGGGTGACCCGAGCGCGGCGGGTCGTGAGGAACTCACGCACTTCTGCTCGATTGTCCATGGTTCAACGGTAGGTCAGCCGCCCGGGCGGAGGGAGGCCTTCGCAGTACCCCTCTCCAGCGGGACTCCCACCTGTGCGGGATCCGGAGAAGCATGGATGCATGGCGACGGGCGTGAGCACCGTCGCCGGCCGAGACGCAGCCCGGCTGCGGCCACCCGAACCCCGACGAAGCAGAACCGAACGAAGGAGACCCCCATGCGTGGAGTCATGATGCACGCCCCCGGAGACGTCCGCGTCGAAGACCGTCCCGACCCGGCCATCGAGGAGCCGACCGACGCGATCATCCGCGTCACCGCCGCCTGCATCTGCGGCTCCGACCTGTGGCCCTACCGCGGCGCGGAGCCCGTGCACGACGCCCCGATGGGCCACGAGTACATCGGCATCGTCGAGCAGATCGGCCCCGACGTGAGGAACCTCAAGGTCGGCGACTACGTCGTCGGGTCCTTCGTCGCCTCCGACAACACCTGCGAGATCTGCCGGGCCGGCTTCCAGTCCCGCTGCGTCCACCAGGTGATGATCGGCGCGATCGGCACCCAGGCCGAGAAGGCCCGCATCCCGCTGGCTGACGGCACCCTGGTCACGGTCCCCGGCGAGCCCACCGAGGCCCAGGCCCGCAGCCTGCTTGCCGCCTCCGACGTCCTCGGCACCGGCTGGTTCGCCGCCGTCGCCGCCGAGGCTGGGCCCGGCAAGACCGTTGCCGTCGTCGGCGACGGGGCAGTCGGCCTCCTCGGAATCCTCGCCGCCAAGCGCCTCGGCGCCGAGCGGATCATCGCCATGTCCCGGCACGCCGACCGCCAGGCACTGGCGAAGACGTTCGGCGCGACCGACATCGTCGAAGAGCGCGGCGAGGAGGGAATCGCGAGGATCAAGGAGCTCACCGGCGGCTACGGCGCGCACTCCACCATCGAGGCCGTCGGCACCCAGGAGTCGATGACCCAGGCCATCGGCGCGACCCGCCCCGGCGGTCACGTCGGCTACGTCGGCGTCTCCCACGGCGTCGAGCTGAAGGGCGCGGACCTGTTTTTCGCCACCGTGAGCCTCCTCGGCGGCCCGGCGCCGGTGCGCCGGTTCCTGCCCGAGCTGATCGACCTGATCATGACCGACCAGATCGACCCCGGATCCGTCTTCGACCTCGAACTGCCCCTTGACCAGGCCGCCGAGGGCTACCGGGCGATGGACGAGCGCCGCGCCATCAAGGTCCTCCTCACCCTCTGATCCCTGCGCACCGCTGGCCCCGGGGCGACCTCCGGGGCCAGTACCCGTCTGCCACGAACCGCCGTTCCCTCACCGTTCCCGCCGACGACGAAAGACTCTGCATGACCGACAGCGCCACCGCCCGCAAGGCAGGATCCGTCCTCGCGACGCTGCTCCTGCTGCTGACCGTCTTCGGACCCATCTCGATGGATCTCTACCTGCCCGTGCTGCCCTCGCTGACCGGCGAACTCGGCGCAAGCACCTCCGCCGCCCAGTTCACGCTCACCGCCTGCCTGATCGGCCTGGCGGTCGGGCAGATCATCGCCGGGCCACTGTCCGACCGGTTCGGTCGCAAGCTCCCCCTCATGGTCGGCCTCGTCGCCTACATCGCCGCCTCGGTACTGTGCGCGGTCAGCCCGTCGATCGAGACGCTGGTCATCGCACGCCTGGTCCAGGGCCTGGCCGGAGCAGTCGGCATCGTCATCTCCCAGGCCGCCGGCCGCGACGTCTACTCCGGCAGCGCGCTGATCCGCTTCTACGGCAAGGTCACCGTCCTCGGCGGCCTCGCCGCGATCATCGGGCCCTTCCTCGGCGGCCAGCTCGCCCGCTTCACCGACTGGCGCGGCATCTTCCTGTTCCTGGCTCTGGTGGGCGCGCTGATCATGGCCGCCACCCTCGCGATCTACCGGGAGACCCTGCCCGTCGAGGCGCGCGCCAGCGGTGGCATGAAGCAGTCCGGCCGCGACTTCCGCAAGCTGTTGTCCGACCGGCTCTTCGTCGGCGCGGTCCTGATCTGCGGACTCACCCACGCGGCGCTGTTCGCCTACCTGTCCGGCGCGACTTACATCCTCCAGGACGGCTACGGCCTGTCCCCGCAGGGCTACTCCTTCGCGTTCGCCGCGAACTCCGCCGGCTACATGATCTTCGGCTGGATCGGCGGCCGCACCGCCGACCGCTGGTCCGAGCGCGGCACCCTCGCCCTCGGCGTCGCCATGACCGGACTCGGCTCCCTCGGCCTGCTTCACACCGGCCTGATGGGCGCGCCGCTGCCGGTCGTGCTCGTCTCCCTGTTCGTCCTGGCCTCCGGTGTCGCCTTCGCCGCGCCGCCGGCCGCATCGCTGGCGCTGGCCGACTACCCCGAGCTGGCTGGCACCGCCTCCTCGGTCCTGGGCTGCGCCCGCTTCGGCCTCGGCGGCATCGCCGCGCCCCTGGTCGGACTCGGCGGCGCGACCGCCGTCCTCCCGCTGGGCATCGTCACCGCCACCTGCGTCGTCCTCTCCCTGCTCGCACTGGTGATCCTGGTCGGCAGGCGACAGGGCACCGCCGGCCCGTCGACCACACGGCTACCGCGGCCACGGCGGACACGTACTGCATCCAGGCCGTCGCCGCCGAATGACCGATCACGCCCGCACCATCGAGGCGCGGAACGACTAGGAGGGAACGATGATCAGGTGCCAGGTCGACCTGCTACCGAAGCGCTACCACGGGCCGGTTTGCTACCTGAGCTCTAGCATGAAAATAGGCTCTGAGCTGCGGTTACACGTTAAACCGGAACTCCACCACGTGCCCACACGTAGGGCCATCAGGTGTTCGGTGCCCTGCAAGGTCACCGCAGCGCAAGCGTCTCCACAGGTTGACCGGTGACCTCGGCGATCAGGTCGAAGTCCTTGTCCACGGCCAGAACCGTCAGCCCGGTCTTCTCCGCAGTGGCGGCGATGAGAAGGTCCGGGATCGACGGCGCACGGTGCTGTCCACGGTCGGCGAGCAACATCTGCACCTCTTCAGCTCGGTCCTCGACGGCAGGAGTGATCCGCTCGACGGGCATCAGTGAGAGCGGTGGTCGACGAAACCCTTCCCGCCCTTCCGTACCCGTTCGAGCCGAGTACCCGAGCTCAAGGCGAGTGATCGTCGAGAGCCGAACGAGCCCACGATCGATCCTGAGCTTCCAGTTCTCGACCTCGGCGCCCCGATCGAGTTGGAGCCTGACGAGAGCTGACTTGTCGATGAGCCAGTTCGTCACCGCCATGCGTCGGCCATGATGTCGGGATCGGCGAGGTCAGCGAAAATCTCGCCGGAACGCTTCCAGTCCTCTTCAGTCGTTTTCGTCGTCACTCGAGGCGCATCACCCTCGAGCCGGCGGCGCAGGTACTCGTTGCGTGACAGACCCAGCTCTTCAGCACTTCGGTCGATCCGAGCGACGGTCTCGTCGCTGAGCCCACGAATCAGCACGTTCGTCACGGCAACCACCTCCACAGTCCCGTGACATCATGATATCACCAGCCGTGTTCGCACGGCAGTTGCCGCATCTCGAACCAGACGTAGCGAGATCACCTGACCGCCCCGCCACAGGGCGACCGGCGGCAATCGACCCTAGAGCCGGGGGCGTTGATCACACGTTGAAGCGGAACTCCACCGAGTTCCGGTACGTACAGCCATCGCGCCGTGCGCTCCCGACTGCCACTCGTCGACACGGAGCAACTGGTGCCTCACCAGTCGGAGCAGGGCACTGTCAGTCCCCGGTGACGTGGGCGCGCAACGCCTCGGCCAGCGGTGGCAGATGAGTCTCCACGACTTCGCGGACGACATCCGCTTCGACCCCGAAGTACTGATGGACGAGGATGTTGCGGAACCCTCTGATCTGCGGCCACCCAATCTCAGGGTGAGCACTCGCAATCTCCTCCGGCAGGTGAATGACGGCTTCGCCGATGATCTGCAGGTTGCGCTCGATGGCGTCTTCGGCCATCTCGACGAGGACTTCGTCTCCACTGAGCGCCACGACGTACCGCTGACACCTGTCGATGGCGGCAAGGACATCAAGAATGCGCTGCGAAGGATCGCGACTCACAGTGCGACAGCATCCTCGAGTGCGGACGCCGAAATCGGGCGCTTCAGCAGCTGGGCGGGGAACACGTCGATGTCGTCACGTCCGAAAAGCGCTCGAGTCTCTTCCATCAGTCCGGAGGCCCGCATCAGCAGGTTCCCGTCCGCAGGGTCCATCTCGACCAGGATGTCGATGTCCGAGCCTGGGTGGGCGGTGCCGCGAGCGACGGAGCCGAACAGCTTCGCATTCGTCGCTCCGTACCGGTCCAGGAGCACCTGGAACTCCTCTCGACGCGCGGCGATGAGCTCGCGCACGGCGAGCGACTCGGGCGTCATGACCGACTCGGACATACCTTCAGGATACCGGCCTGGGCTCATCCCAGCAGGGGCCCTGCCCTGCGTCGCTTAGACGTTGAACCGGAACTCCACCACGTCCCCG
>CAZIIX010000086.1:0-8953 GCA_964539345.1 uncultured Actinomycetes bacterium
CGCGCACTGCCTGCCGTACTTCAAGCGGATGGAGACCTGCCTGGCCGGCGCCGACCGGTGGCGCGGCGGATCGGGACCGCTCGTCCTGGAGCGCGGCCCGGCCGATTCGCCGCTGTTCGGCGCGTTCTTCGAGGCGGTGCAACAGGCCGGCTATCCGCTCACCGACGATGTCAACGGCTACCGCCAGGAGGGGTTCGCCAAGTTCGACCGCAATATCCACCGGGGCCGCCGGCTGAGCGCGGCACGGGCCTACCTGCATCCGGTGATGGGCCGGCCGAACCTGACCGTGCACACGTTGGCGATGGTGACCGGCCTGCGCACCGACGGGGCCGCCGTCACCGGTGTGGACTACGTGCGGGCCGGCCGGGCGCGCCGCACCGCCCGGGCTCGGGAAGTCATCCTGTGCGGCGGCGCCATCAACTCCCCGCAACTGCTGCAACTCGCCGGGATCGGCGATCCGGCCGACCTGGAACCGCTCGGCATCCCGGTGCTCGCCGACCTTCCCGGCGTCGGCGCCAACCTGCAGGACCACCTGGAGGTGTACCTGCAGCACGCCTGCAAGCAGCCGGTGTCCATCGGACCGTGGCTCAAGCACCGGCACAAGCCGCGCATCGGCATCGAATGGCTGCTCCGGCGCGGTGTCGGCGCCAGCAACCACTTCGAGGCGGGCGGCTTCGTGCGCAGCAACGACACGGTCGGCTGGCCGAACGTGATGTTCCACTTCCTGCCCATCGCGATCCGCTACGACGGATCCCGGCCCGCCGCCGAGCACGGGTACCAGGTGCACATCGGCCCGATGTTCTCCGACGTGCGCGGCACCGTCACGATCCGCAGCACCGACCCGTTCGAGCATCCCGCGCTGCGGTTCAACTACCTGTCCACCGAGAACGACCGGAAGGAGTGGGTCGAGATCGTCCGGTTGGCGCGGAACATCCTGCAGCAGCCCGCGTTCGCGGCGTTCTCCGCCGGGGAGATCTCACCCGGGCCCGCGGTCGAGACCGACGAGCAGATCCTGGACTGGGTGGCGCGGGATGCCGAGACCGCACTGCACCCGTCCTGCACGGCGCGGATGGGCAGCGACGAGGGCAGCGTCATCGATCCGGCCAGCATGCGGGTGCACGGTGTCGACGGGCTGCGGGTGGTCGACGCCTCGGTGTTCCCGACGATCCCGAACGGCAACATCTACGCGCCGACCATGATGGTGGCCGAGCGGGCCGCCGACCTGATCCTGGGCAACACCATGCTGGAACCGGAGATCGTGCCCTACTACCGGCACGGCGCCGGCATGCCGCTCTACCCGCAGGGCGACCCGCGCAACGATCAGGACCTGACGGTGCAGCACCGGGAGTGAGCAGGCTAACGCCGCTGACCGTGCCGCCCCTCGGGCAGGATTGAACCATGATCACCTGGTGGGCCACGGTGCGCTTCGTGCACGTGATCGCCGCGATGATGTGGGTCGGCGGGCAGCTCACGCTGAGCCTGCTGATGATCCCGCTGCTGCAGCGCCGGCTGGCGCCGGAGCTGGCCGAACGGGTGCGCACCTCCATCGGCAAGACGTTCGGTATCGCCACCCTGGTCCTGTTCCTGCCCATCCAGGTCGGCAGCGGGATCGCGCTCGCGGCCCATGCCGGGGTGACGTGGTCCGGGCTGCTCGAACCCGGCTACGGGCGCACGCTTTTCGCCAAGCTCGCCGTGTTCGCGCTGGTCCTCGTCATCTCCGGGGTACACGGCTACCTGCACGGCACCGGCCGCAGGGTCATCGCGCGCTCCTTCGCGTTGGGGTCGCTGATCGGCTCCTGCGCGATCGTGCTGCTCGCGGTGGCGCTGGCGAGCTACTGAACCGTCAGCCCTGGATCCGCCGGGTCCGACCGGCCCAGGCCTGCTCCCGGAGCTGCAGCTTCTGGATCTTCCCGGTCGACGACTTCGGCAGCGCCGCAACGAACTCCACATCCCGCGGAGCCTTGTAGTGCGCGAGCAGTCCGCGGGCGTGCTCGATGATCTGCTGGGCGGTCGCGACGGCGCCGTCCCGGAGCACCACGTACGCGGCGGGTCGCTCGCCCCAGGTGTCGTCCGGCGCGCCGACCACCGCGACGTCGGCGACGGCCGGGTGCGTGAGGATCGCCTGTTCCACCTCGATCGTGGAGATGTTCTCGCCACCGGAGATGACGATGTCCTTGGCCCGGTCGCGCAATTCGATGTACCCGTCGGGGTGCATCACGCCCAGGTCTCCGGAGTGGAACCATCCGCCCGCGAACGCCTTCGCCGTCGCCGCCTCGTCCCGGTAGTAGCCCGTCATGACGTTATTGCCGCGCATCACGATCTCGCCCATCGTCTCGCCGTCCGCCGGGACGTCGGCCATGGCTGAATCGACCACGCGCACCTGGTCGGCGCAGATCATGCCGACCCCCTGCCGGGCGAGCAGCCTCGCCCGGTCGCCGACGGTCAGCGACGGCCAATCCGGCTGCCACTCGCACAGCGTGTACGGACCGTAGGTCTCGGTGAGCCCGTAGACGTGGATGATGGTCGCGCCCAGCTCCTCCATCTGCGCGAGCAGCGTCGGGCTGGGCGGTGCCGCGGCCGTGGTGACGATCAGCGGCGTGTTCAGCCGGTGCGCGGCCGGATGGTTCGCCACGGTGCTCATCACCACCGGCGCCCCGTTGAAATGCGTGACGCCCTCGGCGTCGATCAGCCGCCAGATCTCGTCGCCGTCCACCGCGCGCAGGCACACCTGCGTGCCGCCGACGCCGGCCACACCCCACCCGGTGCACCAGCCGTTGCAATGGAACATCGGCAGTGTCCACAGGTAGACGCTGGACAGGTCGAAGCGGGAATGGATGACCTCGCCGAGCGCGTTGAGGTACGCCCCGCGGTGGTGGTACATCACGCCCTTCGGCCGGCCGGTGGTCCCGGAGGTGTAGTTGATGGAGATCGTGGCGGTCTCGTCCGGAACGGTCCAGGGCAACGGCTCGTCGGAGCCGCGCTCGGCGAACTCGGCGTAGCTCGGCCCCTCGTGGTGCGGTGCCGCCGGAGCCGCCGGGTCGACGACCGTGACTACCTCCTGCACCCCCGCGGTGTCGGTGAGCCCGGCGGCGAGCTGCGCGTCGACGAACAGCAGGCGGGAGCCGGAATGCTCCAGGATGTAGGTGATCTCGGACGACGAGAGCCGGGTGTTGAGGGCGACCAGCACGCCGCCGGCCAACGGCACGGCGAACGTGGCGATCAGCATCTCCGGGATGTTCGGCAGCAGGCAGGCGATGCGGTCGCCGGGTCGCACGCCGGAGGCTTGCAGGGCGCGGGCCATCCGGGTGGCGGCCGCGGCGAACCCGCGGAACGTGATGCGCCGGTCGCCGTAGACGATGGCGTCCTTGTCCGGCCAGATCGCCGCGGCGCGTTCGAGCAGGCTCAGCGGCGTGAGCTCGGTGCGGAACACCGGGCGGGGCGGGTCGTCCACGCCGGCAGGCTGATTCGTGGGGTCGGCGGCAGTCGTCATGCCCGGCTCCTTCGTGCGATCTCTCCCGCGCGCCCACCCACCGGGGCGTCGGCCGGATCGATTTTATCGACAGGCCCGTTCAGTGCGATGGCGTCGGGTCGTGGCTGGCCGGCTCCTCCTCGTCGCCCGCGGCATGGCGGGCCAGCACGTAGAGCAGATCGGACACGCGGTTCAGGTAGATGCCGACCTGCGAGGGCGGCGGCGCGTCGAGACCGGCGCGGTAGCGGATCCAGCATCGCTCCGCGCGGCGGATCTGCGCCCGGGCCACGTCCAGGCCGGCGGAGGCCGGGTTCGCGCCGGGCACCACGAACACCGGGCGCAGCGGTTTGGCCGCCATGCGTTCGTCGATCAGCCGCTCGAGGTGCGCCACCATCGCGGCGGTGACCAGCGAGATGCCGGGAACCAGCCGGTCCCGCGCGCGCGGATTGGCGGCCAGGTCGGCGCCGGCGACGAACAGGTCCCGCTGCACGTGCAGGATGAGTGCGCCGATGGTCTCGTCGGCGCCCGCAGCCCGGGCGCTGCCCAGCGTGGCCACGGCCTCGTCGATGGCGCCGATCGTCTCCATCAGCGGATCGGCCTTGGAGGTGCGTCCGCCGAACAGCAGCCCGGTCGAGCCGTCGTCGCCGAGCTTGGTGTAGATGCGGCTGTCGTTGGTGGCCATGGTCGGATCCGTTCGTGCGGTGGTCAGCGGTCGGCCGCGCTGCCGGTCGGCGCGGGACCGGGCAGCGGCGGCAGGGCGTCGCCCCACGGCTGCGGGTCGACGAAGAACTCCTCGGTGTGGATGCGGGTGGCGTCCGCGCCGAGCCGGCCGGCCGCGGCGGCGCACCCCTGGACGAATCCGGACGGTCCCGCCGCGAAGACCTCCCAGCCGGCCAGGTCGGCGAACTCGGCGGGCAGCAGCTCCGGGATGCGGGCGTGCCGCGGCGATCCCGGATCGCGGGTGTGCGTGATGAGCACGCGGACGTCCTCGTTCTCCCACCGGCGGAATCGCGCCACGTCGATCTCGTGCTCGGCGGTGCGGCAGGAGAAGAACAGTGTGACGGGGCGTCGCGGGCGGTCGGCGCCGGGGGTCGGGGAGTCGAGCAGCGACTCGGCGAGGGCGCGCACCGGGGCCAGCCCGGACCCGGCGCCCAGCAGCAGCACCGGCGAGTCCTCGGCGGGATCGGTCACGAACGTTCCGAACGGTCCCTCCAGCAGGACCTCGTCACCGGGTTGCCGCCGGCACGCCCATCGGCTCGTGACCCCCTCCTCGACGGCGGTGACCAGCAGGCTCACCGCGCCGTCCTCGCGGGGCGCGTTCGCAATGGAGTAGGAGCGTTGCGGAACCCGGAAGTCCGGGTCGGACACCAGCACGTACTGGCCGGGGGCGAATCCGATCGGCTCGCCAACGGGGGAGAGCCACAGCTCGGCGATGACCGGCGTCACCATGCGACACGTCTCGACAGAATAGGTGTACTCGCCCCAGACCCCGGCCATGTGCCTTGGTATACCACGCGGGCGGCGTAGTGTCCTGGGACGAGTCTGACAGACTGCCACGAGGACGATGATCGCGAGTGCTGTTCGCTGGAGGGGCTATGCCGGGGTTTCCGCCGGGGTTCGTATGGGGCGCGGGGACCGCCGCCTACCAGGTCGAGGGCGCCGTCGCCGAGGACGGGCGGGGCCCGTCGATCTGGGACACGTTCTCGCACCGAGCGGGCGTCGTGCTGGGCGGCGACACCGGCGACATCGCTTGCGACCACTACCATCGCTACGCCGAGGACGTGGCGTTGATGCGGCAGATGCGCCTGGCCAGCTACCGCTTCTCGCTGTCCTGGCCGCGGGTCCAGCCGACCGGCCGGGGCCCGCTCAACGAGGCCGGCGTCGGCTTCTACGACCGGCTCATCGACGAGCTGCTCGCCGCCGACATCCGCCCGTGGGTGACGTTGTACCACTGGGACCTGCCGCAGCCGCTGGAGGATGCGGGCGGGTGGCCGGTGCGCGACACCGCGGCGCGGTTCGTCGACTATGCGCTGGCGATCTCGGATCGCTTCGCGGATCGCGTCACCGACTGGCACACCGTCAACGAGCCGTGGTGCAGTGCGTTCCTGGGCTACTTCAACGGTGTGCACGCGCCCGGCCGCACCGAGCCGGCCGCCTCGCTGCGCGCCGTCCACCACCTGCTGCTCGGGCACGGAATGGCGGTGCGCGCCCTGCGTCAGACGCGGCCCGAGCAGAACTACGGCATCGCGCTGAACCTCTACCCGGTCGACCCGCGGTCCGACTCGGACGCCGACCGGGACGCCGCGCGGCGCGTCGACGGGGTGTCCAACCGGATCTTCCTCGACCCGGTGCTGCGCGGCGAGTACCCGGCCGACGTGGTGGCCGACCTCGGTGCCACCTGGCCCGCCGATGCGGTCGCCGACGGGGACCTGGAGACGATCGCGGCGCCGCTGGACACGCTCGGGATCAATTACTACACACGGCATGTCGTGCACGCGAATGCCCCGGCCGGATCGATCGACGCCCAGCAGGCGGGGTGGGTCGGCTGCGCGGACGTCGCGAAGGTGCAGCGCGGGCTGCCGGTGACGGCGATGGATTGGGAGGTCGACCCGCGCGGGCTGTATGACGTGCTGACCATGGTCGCCCGGAACTATCCGCAGGCGCCGCCGCTGTATGTGACGGAGAACGGCGCCGCGTTCGACGACGTCGTCGACACCGGTGGGCCCGCGCCCGCCGTGCATGACGCCGCCCGGGTCGACTACCTGGACACGCACTTCCGCGCCGCCGCCGACGCGATCGCCGACGGCGTCGACCTGCGCGGCTACTTCGTCTGGTCGCTGCTGGACAACTTCGAATGGGCCTGGGGCTACTCGCGCCGGTTCGGCATCGTGCACGTCGATTACGACAGTCTGGCGCGCACGGTGAAGGACAGCGGCCACTTCCTCGCGCGCGTCGCCGCGACGAACGGGGCGGACATCCGGGAGCGGAGCGACCATGCCGTATGACGTCGGCCGGGTGCGGTCCCATTTCCCGTCGTTGGCCCGCGGTGTCGCCTATTTCGACGGGCCCGGCGGGACGCAGACACCGGACGTGGTCGGCGACGCCGTCCGCGCGACGCTGATCGGCCCGTTGTCGAACCGGGGCACGGTCACCGAGTCCGAGCGCAACGCCGAGGCGACCGTGGCCGGAGCGCGGCGGGCCATGGCGGATCTGCTCGGCGCCGCGCCGGGCGGCATCGTGTTCGGGCGCAGCGCGACCGCGCTGCACTACATCGTGGCGCGTGCCCTGGCCAAGACGTGGCGCCCGGGCGACGAGATCGCCGTCTCCCGACTGGATCACGACGCCAACGTGCGCCCCTGGGTGCAGGCGGCCGAGGCGGCCGGCGCAACAGTGCGGTGGATCGACTTCGATGCGGTGACCACGGAGATGACGGAGGACCACGTCGCCGCGGCGCTGTCCGACCGCACCCGGCTGGTGGCGATCACCGGGGCGTCGAACCTGGTGGGTTCGCGGCCGGACATCCCCCGGATCGCCGCGCTGGTGCATGACCGCGGGGCGCTGCTGTCCGTCGACGGCGTGCACCTGACCGCGCACGTCGCGGTCGACGTCGCCGCGCTCGGCGCGGACTTCTACACCTGTTCGGCGTACAAGTTCCTTGGCCCGCACTGCGGGGCGCTGGCCGCCGACCCGGCGCTGTTGGAGACGGTGCACCCGGACAAGCTGCTGCCGGCCACCGACGCCGTCCCCGAACGCTTCGAGTTCGGCACGCTGCCCTACGAGCTGCTGGCCGGGGTGACCGCGGCCGTCGACTTCCTCGCCGGCCTCGCCGATGGTCCGGCGGTCGGCAGTGCGGCGGGTGGAAGCGGCGCGGAAACCGGCGGTGCGGAGGCCGGCGGTGCGGAAGTCGGCGCGTCCCGGCGGGACCGGCTCCGGGCGTCGTTCGCCGCGCTGTCGGCCCACGAGGACGCGCTGCGCCGGCGCATCGAGGACGAGGTGGCGGGGCTGCGCGGGGTCGTGCTGCACTCCGCGGCGGCGGTGCGCACCCCCACGCTGCTGATGACGTTCGACGGTCGGCCCGCAGCGGAGGCCTACCGGTTCCTGGCCACGCGGTCGATCAACGCACCCGCGGGGTCGTTCTACGCTCTCGAGCCGTCACGGCGCCTCGGCCTGGGCGAGGCCGGCGGGCTGCGGGTCGGACTGGCCCCGTACAACGACGACGAGGACGTCGCCCGACTGGTCGCCGCGCTGCGCGAGTTCGTGACGGGCTGACCCGCCGCCGGCGCCGCACCGCGGTCAGTGGCCGGACCGCGAGAAGTGTTGCAGGTCCACCGGGGACGACCAGCTGCCGCCCCACGTCCAGCCGATCGCGGTGAACGCGCGCACCACCGCGTCGCCCGCCCGGATCACGCCGGGCCGGTGCGGGCGGTCCAGGAAGTCGCGCCCTGCCGGCGGGAGCACGACGGAGCCGGACACGTACGGGTTCTCCACCGGGTTGATGTCGATGGCCGCACCGAACGAGTGTTCCGACCAGCCGCCACCGCCGGTGATCTGCCGACAGTTGAACGCCGAGGTGTTGTCCGCGGCCATGGACTCGTCGTCGCTGCCGCCGAAGTCGTCCACCAGCCGCATCTGCCGGATGGGAAACCGCTCGGCGTAGAGCGTGCGGAACACCGACACGATGTCGTCGGCAACGTCCGCGGCCACGACCAGCTCGCCGGTGTGGGCAGCGCCGTCGAACCCGACGTGACTCACCCGGAGGTAGCGCAGCGCGTGCAGCGGCACCGGGCAGCCCTCGTGGTAGCTCGTCGTCATCCGGGTGGCGAGCGCATCGTCGATGCGGGCGATCGAGGACCGGAACGCCGGCCGGTCGCGGGACGTCGTGGCCGCCGCGGAGGGAGCGTCGGTGCCCGGCGCACTGTCCGGCGGAGTGGTTTTCGGCGCAGTGTCGGGCGCCGCACTGCCCACCGCAGTGTCCGGCGCAGCGGTGCTCGGCGGGGTGGTGTCCGGCGGGGTGCCGGTCGTCCGGTCGGGTGTCCCCCCGGCGGTGGCCGAGGCGGTCCCGGTGGACGCGCCGGTCGGGTCCGCGGGGTCGGGCCCGGTGCCGGTGCGGCTCGTCATACTCGGTCCATCCGCCACGGTTGCGGAGGAGCCGGGCGCTGCGGTCAGGGCGGGCACGGTCACGACCGCCGGCGCGCCCGATGGCGATGCCGCCGGCTCGCCGACGGGTGCGGATTCGGCCGGTCCTGCGGTGTCGGTGGACGCAGGTCCGGGCGCGGAACACGCCGCGATGCCCAGCGTCAGCGCCGCCGACACGGCCACCCACCGGGCCATCGCGAGCGCCGCCGGGAGGGCCGCCGAGGGGACCCGGGCCCGCGCCGACCCGACGGGCCTGCGCCGCGCCGCGCGACCGCCACCGTCCGCCGTCATGCGCCAACTCTGCCAGCGTGCGAGCGAAATGACCACTGCCGGTAGGGTCGAACCATG
>CAZIIX010000087.1:0-3955 GCA_964539345.1 uncultured Actinomycetes bacterium
GTCTCGCCGACGTACTTGTTGAGCAGCTCCGGGCCCTTGATGTTCAGGAAGTAGGAGGTGACCTTCTCGGTGCCCCGGGCGAGCGCGACCTGCTTGGCCAGCGAGTTGGCGACCGCCTTGGCGATCAGCGTCTTGCCGCACCCCGGCGGGCCGTACAGCAGCACACCCTTCGGCGGCCGCAGCTGGTACTCGGCGAACAGCTCGGCGTGCAGGAACGGCAGCTCGACCGCGTCCCGGATCTGCTCGATCTGCCGGCCCAGGCCGCCGATGTCGGCGTACGAGACGTCCGGCACCTCCTCCAGCACCAGGTCCTCGACCTCCGCCTTGGGCACCCGCTCGTACGCGTAGCCGGCCTTCGTGTCGACCAGCAGCGAATCACCGGGCTTGAGCGGGGACGCCAGCAGCGGCACCGCCAGCCGCACCACGCGCTCCTCGTCGGCGTGCCCGACCACCAGCGCGCGATCCTCGCCGAGCACCTCGCGGAGCATGGCGACCTCGCCGGTCTCGTCGAACCCGCCCGACTCGACGACGACCAGGGCCTCGTTCAGCCGCAGCTGCTGCCCGCGCTGCAGCCCGGTGACGTCCACGTTCGGCGACACCGTCAGCCGCATGCGCCGCCCGCCGGTGTAGACCTCGACGGTCTCCTCCGGCCCGGGCGCCAGGAACACTCCGTAGCCGCTCGGCGGCTGGGCGAGCCGGTCGACCTCCTCGCGGAGTTCGAGCAGTTGGGCGCGGGCCTCGCGCAGCGTGATGACGAGCTTCTCGTTGCGCTCGCTCAGCGATTCGATCTGTTTGGTGGCATCGGCGAGTTGCCGTGCGACCCGACTGGTGTCGGCCGGTGGCACGCTCGCACGACGGCGCAGCCGGGCGACCTCGTCGTTGAGCGTCCGGATCTGCTCGAGCAGCTGAGAACGCTGAGCGCCGTCGTCGTGCGGGTAGCCAGTCGATTCGCTGTGGCTCACGTGGCATTCTCCCCTCGATCCACTGGACATCAGCGTACCGGCCGACCCTCCTCCGGCTCGGGCAGCCGCGCCCGCGCCGCCGCCGTCCGGGCCGTCGCGGATCGTGCCGGTGCAGGCAGAATGGCACCGCGGGATATCAGCCGGGATAGCGGCGAGAATGCCGGCCCGGACGTCAGTGGCACCTCCGGCGGGACTGCCGGCGGAGATGTCGAGGCCAGGAGGGGTATGACGATGGTCACGGGCGGCGCACGACCGCCGGATGCGCCGGGCGGCCGGTCCGGCGATCGGCCGCGTCGGATGCCGGCCGACGCCGCACCGCACCGGTCACTGGCCGGCGAAGTCGTGCACCGGGCGCCGGCGGCCGCTCGCGCACGGTGGCCGATCCTGCTCGGTGCGATCGTCGCCGTCCTCGTCGTCGCAGCCGTGGTCGGCATCCGCCTGGCGGCCACCGGCGGGTCCGCTGCTTCGCCGGGTGACGGCCCTGCGGCCACCGCCGCGCCCGGCTCCGCCCCGGCACGGCCGTCGGAGCCGGCGCCCGATCGCCAGGACCCCTCGCCGGCGCCGTCCACGCGGCTGCCGTCCGCCCTGCCGGAGGCGGTCTCCGGCCTGACCGAGGCCCGCCGCCAGGTCGAGACGTTCGTGACCGCGCTCAACAGCGGCGACATGGACGCCGCCAACAAACTGCTGTGCTCGGCGATGATCGGCGGGTACGGGCCGCATTCGCTGGACGGCATCCTTCCGGGTTCGCTCAGCGTCGGCGGGGTGCGCGTGGACGGCGCCAAGGGATCGGCCGTGGTGCTCTACCAGCCGCTGGGGTCGGACAGTGCCTCGGCCGGGCGCAGCGTCTACGACCTCATCGTGGAGGACGGGCAGTGGCGGCTGTGCACATCGTCATGATCCGCCCGGGAACCGGGCGCGGCCGACGGCCCACCGTCATACCCGATGGTGCCGATCCCGCGGGGATCACCGCCCCGCGGACTTGACCCGGCGCTGCGGCCGCGGCGTCTGCACCCCCGGGGCCAGCCGGCGGGCGGTGAGCAGGAACGCGGTGTGCCCGATCATGCGGTGCTCCGGGCGGACGGCGAGCCCGACCAGGTGCCAGGGCCGCTGCAGCGTCTCCCACGCCTCCGGCTCGGTGAACCCGGTGTGCTCGCGGAGCGCCTCGGCGATCGCGGAGAGCTGCGTCGTGGTCGCGACGTAGACGACCAGCACCCCGCCGGGGATCAGCGAGCGCGCCACCATGTCGATCATGGTCCATGGCTCGAGCATATCCAGGATGATGCGGTCGGCCGGCTCGTCGTGCGCGGCCGCGTCGCCCGGACGCAACTCCCACTGCGCCGGCGCGGCTCCGAAGAACTGCTCGACGTTGCGCCGGGCGTGTGCGGCATGATCGTCGCGGATCTCGTAGGAGACAACGGTTCCCGTCGGCCCGACCGCCCGCAGCAACGAGCAGGTCAGCGCCCCGGACCCGGCGCCGGCCTCGACGACGCGCGCGCCCGGGAAGATGTCGCCCCAGGCGATGATCTGCGCCGCGTCCTTGGGATAGATCACCGCGGCGCCGCGCGGCATGGACAGCACATAGTCGGTCAGCAGTGGCCGCAGCGCCAGGTACGGGGTGCCGTTGGCGGAGGAGACGATCACGCCCTCGGACCTGCCGATGAGGTCGTCGTGCGCTAGCGCGCCCCGATGCGTGTGGAACGTCCCGCCCGCCTCCAGCACGACCGTGTGGTGACGGCCCTTCGGGTCGGTCAACTGCACCCGCTCACCGATGCGCAGCGGCCGCTCCGGTGTGGAGGCGTCCGAGGTCGGGTCGCCGGTCACGGGCGGGCACCGTACGCGGTGTCGGCGCCGAGCGCCCGGGCCAGCTGCGAACGCATCACGATCCCCTCCGGCTGCCCGTCGTCGCCGACCACGACCACGTAGGGCGAGGGGCTGCGCGCGGCGCGCGTCGCGGCGAGGTGCAGGTCGTCCTGTCGCATGACGATGATCTCCGGGCGGATCGGTGCGGCGGCGAGCGAGGCCGGTGCCTGGGGTTGCGTCGCGGCGATCCCGGCGCCGGCCGCGGGGTTGAAGATGCCCACGGTGAAGCCGTCGGCGTCGACGAGGGCGACGGCCCGAGTGCGGGCGACGGCCAGTGCCGCGGCCGCGGTGGTCTCGGCGGGGAGCTGCACCACCGGCGTCATCAGGGCGGGCAGCGAGGAGGGCGCGCCGGGCGGCGACCCCGAGCGCCGCGGATCCGGGGCGCGGCGCGGCCACTCGGCGGCAGCGCCGACCCCGACGAAGATGGCCATGACGGCGACCAACGCCGCCTCCAGCAGCCCGCTGCGGGCGCGGGTCTGGACCGCGATCCAGGCCCAGACGAGCAGTGCGATGACGACGACGAATCCGCCGATGGCCGCCGCCATGGTGCCGGCCCGGCGATGGTGGAAGATGCCCCAGACGGCGGCGCGCAGCACGCGCCCCCCGTCCAGCGGCAGCGCCGGCACCAGGTTGAAGATCGCCACCAGGCCGTTGGCGAGCGCGGTGACCACCAACAGCACCCACGGCACGGTGTGCGATGCGGTGCTGCCGACCAGCAGGCCGCACACGCCGGCCAGCAGCGCGGAGACGCCGGGGCCGGCCGCGGCCACCAGGATCTCCTCCTTCGGCGATGCCGGCAGCCGGCCGAGTTCGGAGGCGCCGCCGACCAGGTACAGCCGGACCTCGCGCACCGGCAGCCCGAGCGAGCGCGCCGCGGCGCAGTGCCCGAGCTCGTGGGCGAGCACGCTGATGCCCAGCACCACGGCCAGCACGGCGGCCACCGTCATACTGGCCCCGCGACCGAGTCCGGGGACGAGCCGCTCGACGATCGGCGTGGCCAGCGCGACGATGATGATCGCGGACAGGAACCAGGACGGGGCGACGGTGATCGGAATGCCGCCGATGCGTCCCAAAGGAATGCCCCACGGACGGCGTGCGGGGCGCGGCGGACGGTGCGGGGCTGTGGCGTGCGG
>CAZIIX010000087.1:4055-8830 GCA_964539345.1 uncultured Actinomycetes bacterium
GCCGTCGTTCACACCGTTGACCATGCCACCCACAGTAGTGGGCCGCGCGGACGCCGCGGTGGGCTCCGGGTGGGCGCTATCGGTGCGGGGTCGCAGCGGGTGCTGCGGCGAGCTCCCCGCACTGTCGCATCGGTCTCGTAGGGTGGCACTGATGGAGACCTCCGACCCCACCCCGGACCCGGTCGCCCCGGCGCGCGCCGATCGCGCCGCCGCCGGTGCGGTCACGCCCGCGGTCACCGCACTGTCGCCGTCACGGGCGAACGATTTCAAGTCGTGCCCGCTGAAGTACCGCTTTCGCGTCATCGACCGGCTTCCGGAACCGCCGTCCGAGGCGGCGGCCCGAGGGACGCTGGTGCACGCGGCGTTGGAGAGCATGTTCGGCGTGTCACCGGAGGGCCGCACCGTCGACTTCGTCGGGAGTGTGCTTCCCGACCTCTGGACGGACATGGTCCGGCGACGGCCCGAGCTGGCGGACCTGGTCCCGGAGTCCGCGCACGAGCAGTGGTTCGCCGCCGCCCGATCGCTGCTGCGTCGGTACTTCGACCTGGAGGACCCCACCCGGTTCAGCCCGCGCCAGTGCGAGGTGCGGGTGGAGGTCGCCATCGGGGACGGGATACCGACGCGGGGCTTCATCGACCGGATCGACGTGAGCCCGGACGGGCTGTGGCGGATCGTGGACTACAAGACCGGCTGCTCCCCCGCCCCCGCCTACGCCGACGAGGCGATGTTCCAACTGAAGTTCTACGCGCTGATGCTCTACCGGCTGCACGGCGTCGTGGCGGCCCGGCTCCGGCTGCTCTACCTCGGAGACGGCCGGGTCGTGGAGCACACGCCGGACGAGGGCAGCCTGCTGGCCTTCGAGGAGACCGTCGGCCGACTGTGGGACGCCATCCAACGGGCCGCCGCGACCGGGGATTTCCGTCCGCGGCCCAGCCGGCTGTGCGACTGGTGCCACTTCAAGCCGCTCTGTCCCGCGTTCGGCGGGACCGCCCCGCCCTATCCCGGGCCAGCGGCTGCCCCCAGTGCCAAGAGTGGTTAAAGTCGTCACCGTGACGGCGACGACTTCGGACTCGGGTCCCACGGCGGCGTCCGGGTCCGGCTCTTCCCCGGAACCCGGTGACCACGCGTTCTACCACGATCTCGGCGGCGGCCGGTTCCGTTCCACCGTCCATGCCCAGGGCGCCTGGGCGCAGGAGCACCAGCACATGGCGCCGGTGTCCGGGCTGCTGATGCGTGCCATCGAGCGATGCGAGCCGCGGGAGGAACTGCTGGTCTCGCGGGTCGCGTTCGACATCCTCGGGGTGATTCCCGGCGGCGATGTCGAGGTCACCGCCCGAGTGATCCGGCCCGGCCGCACCATCGAACTGGTCGAGGCGGAGATGAGCGCGGGCGGCCGGGTGGTGGTGCGTGCCACCGCGTGGCGGTTGGCCTCGGCCGACACGGCGGCGATCGCCGACAGCGAGCTGGAGCCGATGCCCGGTCCGGACCGCGGTGAGCCCTGGCACGGCTCCAGCGTGTGGAACGGCGGATACATCCGCTCCCTGCAGTTCCGCGTGCTGCCCGGCTGGCGCCCGGGGCGGGGCCGCGTGTGGCTGCGGACCGACGTGGAGCTGGTCGCCGGACAATACTCCTCGCCGCTGGCCCGCTACGCCGGGCTGATCGACACCGCCAACGGCATCGCGGTCCGCGCCGATCCGCGCACGCTGCTGTTCCCCAACACCGATCTGACCGTGCACCTGATCCGCGTCCCGGTGGGCGACTGGGTCGGCCTCGACACGTCGGTGTCGTTCGGCCCGGACGGTGTCGGGCTGACCGCGTCGGTGCTGCACGACGTGTCCGGTCCCATCGGCCGCGCGGCACAGACGCTGACGCTGCGCCCCTCTGGCGATGTCCGGCTGCCCGACGGCACGGCACTGCCGACCTGAGCGGCCCGGCCGGTCGACGCCCCGCTGCCGACCTGAGGCCGGGTGCCGCGCGGCCGGGCCCGCTGCCGGTCGCTCAGATCCGGCAGGACCGGATGTCGTAGGCCAGAATCGCCCGCGCGCCGAGCTCGGCCAGCGCGTCCATCACCGGATTCGCCTCCGGACGCAGCACCATCGCGCGCACGGCGACCCAGTTCTTCTCGGCCAGCGGGGACACCGTCGGTGATTCCAGGCCGGGCGTGATCGTCGAGGCGTCGGGGAGCAGCTCGACCGGGCAGTTGTATTCGAGCATCACGTACTGCTGGCCGAAGACGACGCCCCGCACCCGGCTGGCCAGTTGGGTCGCCGCCGGGCGCAGCTCCGCCGCCGGTCGGCGCCCGATCAACACGGCCTCGGAGCGGCAGATCACCTCTCCGAACGGGACGAGACCGTGCTGCGCGAGGGTGCGGCCCGACCCCACCACATCGGCGATCGCGTCGGCGACGCCGAGTTGGATGGAGATCTCCACGGCGCCGTCCAGCCGGATCACCTCCGCGGTCACTCCCTGCTCGGCCAGGTGCGCGGTCACCAGACTGGGATACGCCGAGGCGATGCGGCGACCCTGCAGATCGGCGACCGACCACTCCCGGCCGCGCGGGGCGGCGAAGCGGAACGTCGAGTGTCCGAAGCCGAGACCGACGATCTCGTGCACCGGCGCGCCGGAGTCCAGCGCCAGGTCGCGGCCGGTCACGCCGAGATCGAGCTCGCCGGACCCGACGTACACGGCGATGTCCTTGGGTCGGAGGAAGAAGAATTCGACGTCATTGGCAGCGTCCAGGACGGTGAGGTCCCGGCCGTCGGAGCGCTGCCGGTAACCGGCCTCCTGCAGCATGTCGGCGGCGGGCGCGGCCAGGGTGCCCTTGTTCGGAACGGCGACTTTCAGCATGGGGTTCCTTCGGGATGGCATGAATGGGGGGTCGTCTGGTGCCGGCGATCGGTGCCGCGAGGTCGGCGCCGCGGCGGTGCGGCGGCGGGGTCCGTCGCCGGCTAGAGATGCCGGTACACCTGCTCGAGGGTGATGCCCCGTTGGATCATGATGACCTGCACGCGGTAGAGCAGCTGGGAGATCTCCAGCGCGAGCGCCTCGTCGTCCTCGTGTTCGGCGGCCAGCCAGACCTCGCCGGCCTCCTCGAGCACCTTCTTGCCCTGCGCATGGACGCCGGCGTCCAGTGCCGCGACGGTGCCGGACCCGTCGGGTCGGGTCGCACCGCGGTCCTGGAGTTCGGCGAACAGGCTGTCGAAGGTCTTCACGTCGGCCCATTGTTCCATCCCGCACGCCGTAGGCTGCACTCACCATGTCGACTCCCCCGCCCGCGTCCGCCTCCGGTGACGACGACGCCACGGGCACCGGCGACTCCGCCACGGGCGACCGCACGGGCGCGGCGGCGAGCGGCGACGGCGGAGTGGCCGTCCGGCTGCGCCGTCGCACCTGGTCGGTGGCGATGCTGGTCGCGGCAGCGGCGGCGCTGGTGGCACTGCTCGGGTGGGCGTGGCCCGGCTGGATTAGAGGCGCCCTCGGCGCCGTGATCGGGATCGCGGCGGTCGCCGTGCTGGCGATCGTCGCTGCGGTCGCCGCGCGGCGCGCGGCGCTGTGGGGTATGGCGGCCCGGCTGGCAGCGGGCGTGGGCACGGCGGTGGGTTCGGGCACGGCCGCGCCCGCCGGGTCCGGCACGGCGATGGCCTCGGGCACGGCCGGGGGAACCAGCTCCAGCACGGACGCCGCACCGGGCGCGGCTGCCGACGGCGCCGACGCGGAGGGTCTGCGGCCAGCGTGGCTGCGCGGCGCGTGCGGGGAACCGGTGCGGCCGCGGCAGGCCCAGCGGCACTTCCGTCGGCTGTCCCGCTTTCCGTCGCGCATCCTGCCGCTACGAACGGTGGGCGGCCCGCTGGGCGCGGGCCGGGCCGTGGTGCTGCATGCCCGCCGCGACGGCCTGCTGCCGGCGGCGGACGAGGACATCGTCGTGCATGCGGTCGGCCAGCGGGGCCCGTTCGTCGTTCGCCGCGTGCGTGACGGCGCTCTGTTCATGACCGACGCCTGGTGGTTCTCCACCTGGTGACGCCCTGCCCGGCACTGGCGCAGCCCGGCCAGGGATCCGGGTGGCCCCGGCCCGGCACTGGCGCGGCCCGGCACGCAGCCCGGCACTAGCGCAGTTTGGCGGCCTTCCGCCGCGCGGCGGCCATCGACGCTCGCGCGGCCTGCTCCGCCTCGCCCGTCCCGGACGCCGCTCCGGGCGCCGTCTTCGCGGTGCGACGCGCCCCCGCACCCTTCGTCGTGCGGCCCGCACTGCCGGACCGTTTCGCCGCCCCATTGCGCGCTGCCGCACCGGTACCGTCCGCTGATCCGGCAGCACGCGCCGCACCGCTACCGCCCGCCGATCCACGTCCGTCCGCGTCGTCGTCGCTCGGCACGTCGCGTCCGGGGATGTGTCCGCGGCCCGCCAGGATCGGCGCGAGGAATTGGCCGGTGTACGAGGCCGGGTTGGCCGCGATCTGCTCGGGAGTGCCGCAGGCGACCACCTCGCCGCCACCCGAGCCGCCCTCCGGGCCCATGTCGATGATGTAGTCGGCCGATTTGATCACGTCGAGGTTGTGTTCGATGACGATGACCGTGTTGCCCTTGTCCACCAGTCCGTTGATGACCGTCAGCAGCTTCTCCACATCGGCGAAGTGCAGGCCCGTCGTCGGCTCGTCCAGGATGTAGACGGTGCGTCCGGTGGACCGCTTCTGCAGCTCCGCGCCGAGCTTGACGCGCTGGGCCTCACCGCCGGACAGCGTCGGCGCCGGCTGGCCGAGCCGGACGTAGCCCAACCCGAC
>CAZIIX010000088.1:0-8810 GCA_964539345.1 uncultured Actinomycetes bacterium
CCGGAAAGACGTCCCTGGCAAGGGCTCTCGCCGCCACCGTGCAGGGCACCACCTCGCGCATCCAGTTCACCCCGGACCTGCTTCCCTCCGACGTCACCGGTGTGACGATCTACGACCAGTCCAGCGGCACGTTCGAGTTCCACCGGGGCCCGATCTTCGCGTCCATCGTGCTGGCCGACGAGATCAACCGCGCCTCGCCGAAGACCCAGTCGGCGCTGCTCGAGGTGATGGAGGAGTCCAAGGTCACGGTCGACGGCACCACCTACGAGGCCGGCGACCCGTTCATGGTCATCGCCACGCAGAACCCCATCGAACAGGCCGGGACCTATCGGCTGCCGGAGGCGCAGCTCGACCGCTTCCTGATGAAGGCCTCGCTCGGCTACCCCGACCATGCCTCCACGGTCAGCATCCTCGGTGCGGTCGGCACGAAACAGCAGGCCAAGACCGTGAAGTCGGTCATCACCACACAGGCCGTGGTGGACATGGCGCAGATGGCCGCCGGCACGCACGTCGACCCGTCCATCCTGGAGTACGTCTCCCGCATCGCCGAGGAGACCCGGACCGCGCCGGAGACCACGCTGGGTGTGTCGGTCCGCGGCTGCCTGGCGCTGATCCGCTGCTCCAAGACCTGGGCGGCGGCGCACGGACGCCACTACGTCACCCCCGACGACATCAAGGACCTCGCCGAACCCGTTCTGGCCCACCGCATCCTGCTCGACGCGGAGGCGGAGTTCGCCGGCACGACGGTCCCCGAGGTGCTCGGCCGCATCCTCGCCGACGTCGCCCCGCCCACCCAACGGGCCTGACCGCGACCATGACGATGTCCCTGCCCGCGACCCGTCGCCCGGCGGCGCGCGCCCTGGCCGCCGCGCGGCCGAGGCTGCGCGCGGCGCTGGTCGCGATCCGTCCGGTGGGATGGATGTGTCTGGTCGGCGCGGTCGCCGCGTTCGTCGCGGCGCCGCTGACCGGCTGGCGCGAGCTGACCGCACTGGCGATCACGCTCGCCGCGGCGGTCGCAGTCGCCGGGCTGTCCGCGATGGGACGGGCCCGCTACCGCGTCGGGCTGGAGCTGCGCAGCGGACGCGTCGTGGTCGGGGAGCGCGCCACCGGCCGGCTGGTCGTCACCAACGTGGCCAAGCGGCGGCTGCTGCCGGCGCGGATCGAGCTTCCGGTCGGCATCGGCACCGCGTCCTTCCCGCTGCCGAGCATGCGGAGCGGGCAGTCGCACGAGGAGTCGTTCCTCGTGCCGACCCAGCGCCGCGCGGTCATCCCCGTCGGCCCGGCCCGCTCCGTGCGCGGCGACGCGCTCGGCCTGATCCGCCGGGTGGTGCGGTGGACGAAACCGCAAGTGCTGTACGTGCATCCGCGAACCGTGCTGCTGGAGGGCTTCGCCCCGGGGTTCCTGAAGGACCTGGAGGGCCAGTCCACCCGGGAACTGTCCCAGGACGACGTGTCGTTCCACGCGCTGCGCGGCTACGTCCCCGGCGACGACTGGCGCTACATCCACTGGAAGACCTCCGCGCGCACCCTGGCCACCCCGGCCCAGACCCTGGTGGTGCGCCAGTTCGAGGAAACGCGGCGGTCCCACCTGGCCGTCACCGTCTCCACCCGGCGGGCCGATTACCGCACGGACGACGAGTTCGAGCTGGCGATCGCGGTCGCCGCCTCGCTGGGCGTGCAGGCATTCCGCGAGTCCCGGCAGCTCTCGGTCGTCACCTCGGCCACCGCCCTGTCGGCGACCACCCCGCAACGGATGCTCGACGGCTTCGCCGGACTCGACCGCGCCGACGGCGTGGACGGCATGATCGCCGTCGCCCGCAGCGCCGCCGCGCACAGCCCGGACGTGTCCGTGGCGTTCCTCGTCTGCGGCGGCGCGCCGAGCCCCGCCGAGATCCGCAGCGCGGCACTGGCCTTCCCGCTCGGCGTGCGGGTGCTGGCGATCCGCGCCGTCGACGGCGCCGCCACCGGGCTCAGCCGGATCGGCACCACCAGCGTGCTCACCGTCGGATCGCTCGACGAGCTGCCCCGCGCGCTCCGCCGGGCGGTGACCGCGCCATGACCGCCGCCCCGATCGCTGCCCGCACCGGGCGGCGCCCCGAGAACCGGTGGCTCACCGCCGGCGTGGACGCCGCCGCGCTGACCGTCATGATCGTCGTCGCGGGCATGGCGCTCGGCCCGGCCTACGGCGGCGCCCGGTGGCTCGTGGCGCTCGGCGCCGGCACGATCGTGGGTATCCTCGCCGGCCTGACACCGGCGCTGCTGCGCTGGCCGGCGATCGCGACGGTCGCCATCGGCATCGTCGGCTACGTCCTCGTCGGGCCGGCGGCCGCGACCCCGTCCGCGGCCGTCGCCGGATTCCTGCCCGGCGTCGAATCCACCCGGCTACTGGCCCTGGGCATCGTCAGCGGATGGAAGCAGATGCTCACCGTGGCCGACCCGGTGGGCACCGCCGGCGGGCTGCTGGTGCCCGCGATGCTGATCGGGCTGGTGGTGGCGGCCGCCAGCAGCTGCGCCGCGGCACGGCTGCGTCATCCCCTCTGGGCGCTGCTCGGCCCGGGCGTCGTGCTCGCCGCCGCCGCCGCGCTCGGCACGGCGCGGCCGAACATGCCGATCGTCACCGGCGTCGTCGTCGGCGCGGTGGCGCTGGCCTGGGGGGCGTGGCGCACCGGCGGGTTCGGGCCGTCCGGCATCGACGTGCGCCGCCCGTACTCGCTGGCGGTGCTGGTCGTGGTCGCCATCGGCGCCGGCGTGTTCGTCACACCGGCCCTCGCCCCCGGCGGCGACCGCGCCACGCTGCGCGACGTCGTGCAGGTGCGGTTCGACCCGCAGGACTACCCGAGCCCGCTGTCCGCCTTCCGGCGCTACGTCAAGGCCGAGGCCGACACGGACCTGCTGACCGTGACCGGGCTGCCGGCCGACGGCCGCATCCGGCTCGCGACCATGGACACCTACGACGGGCTGATGTACGACGTCTCCGACGACGCCGGCGCCTTCACCGGGGTCGGCGACCGGGTGCGCAGCGATGCCGTCGGCGACCCCGCGACGATCCACGTCACCATCGACGACTACACCGGCGTCTGGCTGCCCGACATCGGCGCCATGACGCACCTCGCGTTCGGCGGGCCGCGCGCCGGCGACCTGGCGCAGAACGTGCGCTACTCGCAGGCCACCGGCACCGCGGTGGTGCCCATCGGGCTGCAGACCGGCGACGAGTACGAGCTCACCGCCATCGTTCCACCCGAACCGGACGAGGCGACGATGGCCGAGCTCGGCCCCGGACCGGCGAGACTCGGTGCGACCAGCAGGGTTCCGGCGGCACTGACCGCGGCAGCCGCCTCCTGGACGGAGAACCAGGACACCGCCTACGCCAAGGTCGAGGCGATCCGCTCCGCGCTGTCCAGCCGCGGGCTGCTCGACCACGGCCAGACACTCGGATCGCCCTCCGGGCACGGCTACGACCGGCTGCTGCGGCTGATGAACGACAAGGACATGGTCGGCGACCAGGAGCAGTTCGCCCCCACCATGGCGCTGATGGTGCAGTCGCTGGGCATCCCGGCCCGCGTCGTCATGGGATGGAAACCCGGCCATGACGGAGCCTCGGGGCCGATCACGCTCACCGGGGCGGACGTCACCGCCTGGGTGGAGGTCGATTTCGAGTCCGTCGGCTGGATCCCGTTCGATCCGACACCGGACGAGTCCCGCGTGCAGCAGCAGGCCGCGCCGCAGCCGGAGGCCGCGCAACGGCAACAGGTCCTGCAGCCGCCGCCACCGCCCCGGGTGCCGCAGGACGCCGACGCCACCGAGGTCGACGACGCCGACTCGGACGAACAGGACCACGATGACGAGGACTCCGAGGAGACCACCGCGGCCACCGGCGTGCCCTGGCTGCTCATCGGCTCCGTCGGCATCCCACTGCTCGTCATCCTCATCCCGATCGCCGTCATCGCGGCGCTGAAGCTGCTGCGCCGACGTCGCTGGCGGCGCGGGTCGGCCATCGAGCGGGTGGCCGGCGGCTGGGAGCGGCTGCTCGACGGCGCCGTGGACCTGGGAGCGACACTGCCCGGCCGGGCAACCCGCACCGAGGCCGCCACCGCACTCGACCGCCGCTTCGCGAGCGGCACCACGGCACTGGCGACGGTGGCGGACCGGGGCACCTTCGGACCGGAGGGCGCCACCGACGCCGACGCCGAGCAGTACTGGGAGCAGGTGCGGCAGGCGCTTGCCGGAATGGGCCGATCGGTGTCGATCGGACAACGCCTGCGGGCCAAGGTATCCACGCTGTCGCTGCGCCGGAGGCGAGACGGATGAAACTACGACTCACCCTGCTGCGCAGCGGCCATGACACCGCCGACATCACGGTGACCGCCGACTCGACGGTCTCCGTCGCGGACGTCGCGCGCGCCATCGACCTGCGCGACCCCGACCGGCACACCGCGACGCCGGCGGACCCGCACACCACCCTCTCGCTGCGCATCCACCCGGACCACCGCTCCGGCGCGGCGACCGTCGTCGACGCGACCCTGCCGATCGCCACCAGCGGCATCCGGTCCGGCATGACCGTCTCGCTGGCGGCGATGGGAGACCGCTGGCAGCAGCCCGGCAGCACCCCCGGCCAGGCTGCCGCCACCCTGACCGTGCTGTCCGGACCCGAGGCCTCCCGCACGTTCCCGGTGCCGGACGGCAGCAGCTACATCGGCCGGGGCGCCGACGCCGACATCCGGCTCACCGATCCGCTGGTGTCCCAACGCCACGCCCGGTTGACGATCGGCGAGACCGTGGAGATCGCCGACCTCGGCTCGGCCAACGGGCTCATCGTCGACGGGGTGCGCGTCGACCGGGCGGTGCTGCGCCCGCAGGACTCCGTCATCCTCGGCGACACGGCGGTGAGCATCACCGCGCACCGCAACCCGGCGGCCGCGGTCGGCAACGCCACCGCGGACGTGAACTTCAACCGCAGCCCACGGCTCGACCCGATCTACGCCGGACGGGAGTTCGTCGCGCCGGAGCCGCCCGAGCCGCCGCACCGGAACCGGCTGCCCATCCTGGCCATGCTGGCGCCGTTGATCATGGGCGCGGTGCTGTATGCCGTGACCAAGAGCGTGCTGTCGATCGTGTTCATCGGACTGTCCCCGCTGCTGATGCTGGGCACCTACGTCGACACCAAGGTGACGCAGCGGCGCGAGATGAGGGCCGCCATCGAACAGTTCACCGCCTCCGTCGCGGCCATGCACGAGGACATCGACGCCGCGCACGCCGAGGAGCGGATCGGCCGGATCGCCGAAGCGCCCTCCGCCCCGGACGCCCTCGAGGCGATGCGCCGCCAGACGCCGCTGCTGTGGACCAGACGCACCGAGCACGAGCGGTTCCTCACCGCCCGGCTCGGTATCGGGGCGCAGCCCAGTCGGCACACGGTGAAACTGCCGTCCCAGAACAAGACCCGCCCGGAACACTGGCGGGCCGTCCAGCAGCTCGCGCTGCACGCGTCCGTCGTCGACGAGGTGCCGGTCGTCGCCGACATCCGGGACAGCGGCTCGATCGGGGTGGCCGGGCCGCATGCCGTCGCCACCGGCGTCGCCCGCGCGATCGTCGCCCAATTCGTCGCGCTGCACTCCCCGGCCGACCTGACCATCACCGCCATGACCGGGCCGGACGGGCAGGCGGACTGGGAATGGCTCAAGTGGATCCCGCACTGCGCCGGGCCGCATTCCCCGCTCACCGGGCCGCACCTGGGCTCCTCGATGGATGCCGCCGGCGCCCTGACGTCGGAGCTCGAGGAACTGATCGCGACCAGGCTGGGCGGCGACGACGAGCCGGGCGGGGCGCCGAGCGGCGGCCGGCCCGCGGTGCTGGTGGTCATCCAGCAGGGCGCCCCGGTCGAGCACGCCCGATTGGTCGGGCTGGCCGAGACCGGGCCGGGCGCCGACGTGCACGTGCTGTGGGTGGCCGCGGCCCAGGAGCAGCTTCCGGCCGCCTGCCGCGACTACGTGGTGGTCGACCCGGCGAACGGGGTGGCCACCGCCGGTTTCGTCCGGACCGCGCTGGGGGTGACGCCGCTGCAGTGCGAGACCGTGGACCTCGGCGCCGCCCACGAGGTCGCCCGCGCCCTGGCCCCGATCGCCGACGCCAGCGCCCGGGTGGACGACGATTCCGATCTGCCGCAGGCGGTCTCGTTGCTGACCCTGCTCGGCGCGGACCTGGCCTCGGACAGCTCCGCGATCATCGAACGGTGGAACGAGTCGGTGTCGATCACCGAGCGGAGCGGGCACGCCGCACCGCGCAAACGGCCGCCGGGGCTGCGCGCCGTCATCGGCCAGACGGCGACCGGGCCGTTGACGATCGACCTGCGTAGCCAGGGCCCGCACGCCCTGGTCGGTGGCACCACCGGCTCCGGCAAGAGCGAGTTCCTGCAGTCCTGGGTGCTCGGGCTGGCCGCCGGGTACGGTCCGGACGCCCTGACGTTCCTGTTCGTCGACTACAAGGGCGGCGCGGCGTTCGCGGACTGCATCAACCTGCCGCACACCGTCGGGCTGGTCACCGACCTGTCACCGCACCTGGTGCAACGCGCGCTCGCCTCGCTGAACGCCGAACTGCGCTACCGGGAGCGGATCCTGCAGCGCAAGAAGGCCAAGGACCTGATGGAGCTGCACCGCCGCAACGATCCGGACGCGCCCCCGAGCCTGCTCATCGTCGTCGACGAGTTCGCCGCGCTGGTCCAGGAGGTCCCCGAATTCGTCGACGGCGTGGTCAATGTCGCCCAGCGGGGACGATCGCTGGGGCTGCACCTGATCCTGGCCACGCAGCGGCCCGCGGGCGTGATCAAGGACAACCTGCGGGCGAACACCAACCTCCGCATCGCGCTGCGCATGGCCGACGAGGAGGACTCGGTCGACGTGCTCGGCGACAACCTGGCGGCCGGATTCTCCCCGGACATCCCCGGCCGGGCGGCGGCCAAGACCGGGCCGGGCCGGCTCACCAACTTCCAGACCGGCTACGCGGGCGGATGGACCTCGGACGAGCCGCCGCCCGCCCCGCTGGACATCCATACGTTGACGTTCGGCGCGGGCCGGGCCTGGGACGAACCCGAGTCGCAGCAGCGCGACGCCGGCGTCGACCGCGGCCCGACGGACATCGCGCGGCTGGTGCGCACCATGGCCCACGCCGCCGAGCAGGCGGGGATCCCGGCACCGCGCAAGCCGTGGCTGCCGGACCTCGCCGTCGTCTACGACCTGCAGTTCCTGGGGCAGCGGCGGGACAGCGAGCTGGCCGTCGGCGTCCTCGACGACCCGGCGCACCAGGAGCAGCGCACCGCCTTCTTCCATCCGGACGTCGACGGCAACATGGCGATCTTCGGCACCGGCGGCACCGGCAAGTCGACGGCACTGCGCACCATCGCCGTCGCGTCCGCCATCACACCGCGGTCCGGGCCCTGCCAGGTCTACGGCCTGGACTTCGGCACCAGCGGGCTGCGCATGCTCGAATCGCTGCCGCACGTCGGCTCGATCATCGCCGGGGACGACACCGAACGGGTCACCCGGCTGATCAACTGGCTGCGCGACGTCGTCGACGAGCGCTCCGACCGGTACGCGGCCGTCCGCGCCGGCACCATCACCGACTACCGCTCGCTGGCCGATCGGCCCGACGAGCCGCGCATCCTGGTGCTGGTCGACGGTCTCGCCGCGTTCCGCGAGGACTACGAGTTCAACAACCTCGCAGCGCTGTTCACCTCGTTCACGCAGATCGCCGCCGCCGGGCGGCCGGTGGGGGTGCACGTCATCGTCACCGCCGACCGCCCGAACACCATCCCGTCGGCGCTGAACTCCACCGTGCAGCGCCGGCTGGTCCTCCGGCTCGCGGACGAGAACGACTACATGCTCGTCGATGTGCCGCCGGATGCGCTCTCCGCGTCCTCCCCACCCGGGCGTGCGGTGCTGGACGGACTCGACCTGCAGGTGGCGGTGTTCGGCGGCGAGCCGAACGTGGCGCGGCAGGCCGTCGCGATCGACAAGCTGGCGCGCACGCTGCGCGACCGCGACGTGCCGCAGGCGCGGGAGATCCGCCGCCTGCCGGAGATCATCAACCGCGCGGACCTACCGGGCACCGTCGACGGCCTGGTGACGATCGGCATGACGGACGACACGCTGTCCGCGATCGGCATCGACGCGACCGGCAGCTTCCTGATCTGCGGCCCACCGGGATCCGGTCGCACCACCGCGCTCGCCTCGATAGTGGGCGCCTGCCAACGCCATTCCGATCATCGCGCCATCTACTACCTGGGCAACAAGCGGTCGCCGCTGCCGCGCGCGCTGTCCTGGGCCGACTGCGCCACCGATCCGGACGGCGTCGCCGACCTGGCGCGCCGGTTGACCGACGACATCGCCGCGCTGGAGCCGAGTGTCGTCGTGATCGAGGGCATCACGGACTTCCTGTCCGGCGCGGCCGAGATGCCGCTGCAGACCCTCGTGCATGCGCTGAAGACCACCGACCACTTCCTGGTCGCCGAGTCCGAGACGTCGACGCTGGCCCAGTCCTGGCCACTGGTCCAGGCGGTGCGCGCGGCACGCCGCGGATTCGCGCTGCAGCCGGAACAGAGCGATGGCGACGCGGTGTTCCGCACCAGCTTCCCGCGGGTGCGGCGCAGGGAATTCCCGGTCGGCCGGGGGCTGCTGGTGGAAGGGGGCAAGACCCGGCGCGTCCAACTGCTGCTGCCCGGGTAGCGCGATGTCGCGTTGTGGGTGTCCCAGCGCGTCACCGGTGACGCGCTCAGACACCCACAAGGGGTAAGGCGAGCGGGCGCGGTGGGTACCGGTACC
>CAZIIX010000089.1:0-1444 GCA_964539345.1 uncultured Actinomycetes bacterium
TTGTTGGCGTGCCGCAGCACCGGGTACTCGCCGGAGATGCCGTTCGCACCGAGCAGTGTGCGGCAGGTGCGGGCGATCTCCAGGGCGGTGCGGGTGGAGTTCAGCTTGCCCATGGACACCATCGTCGGCGTCGCGCCGGGCCCGTCGGCGGTCCGACCGATGTGCAGGGCCATCAGGTAGGCGGCGGTCAGGGCCGTCGTCATATCGGCCAATTTCGCTTGGGTCAGCTGGTATCCGCCCAGCGGCGATCCGAACACGGTGCGGGTGCCGACATAGTCCAGGGCGACCTCCAGGCAGTCGCGGGCGGCGCCGAGCGCACCGAACAGGATGCCGGTGCGCGCCTGGGTCAGGCAGGACAACGGGGCCTTGAGCCCGGTCGCGTCGGGCAGCAGCGCGTCGGCGCCGAGTCGCACGCCCTCGAGGCTGAGCTCGGCGGTGGCCGACGCGCGCAGCGAGAGCTTGCCGGTGACCTCGCGGGCAGTGAAGCCGGCGGTGTCGGTGGGAACGACGAAGCCGCGGATCGTGCCCGGATCGTCATCGCCGTCGAGTAGCTTCGCCCAGACGACGGCGACGTCGGCGATCGTGCCGTTGGTGATCCACATCTTCGTGCCGTCCAGCACGAATCCGTCACCGTCCCGCCGGGCGCGGGTGCGCATCGCGGACGGGTCGGAGCCCGCGTCCGGTTCGGTCAGCCCGAAGCAGCCGACGATCTCGCCGGCGGCCATGCCGGGCAGCCAGCGATCCTTCTGCTCGGTGGAGCCGTACTTCCAGATCGGGAACATGGCCAGCGACCCCTGCACGGACACCAACGAGCGGATGCCGGAGTCGGCGGCCTCGAGTTCCAGGCACGCCAGGCCGTAGGCGACCGTCGAGGCGCCCGCGCAGCCGTAGCCGTCCAGGTGCATGCCGAGCAGGCCCATCTCGCCGCACCGCGCCGCGAGCTCGCGGGCGGGCAGCGTGCCGGACTCGTACCAGCCGGCGACGTGCGGGCGCACCAGGTCGTCCATCAGGGAGCGGGTGGTGTCACGGATCGAGCGTTCCTCGTCGGAGAGGGTGTCGTCGATGCGCAGCAGGTCCAGGGGCGATGACGCGGGTGCCATGCCTTGGCAGCCTAATCGGCGCCCCGATCGGCTGCGACACCGCGGCCGCGAGACCGGCTGCGGGGCCGGCCGCGGGGCCGGCCGCGACACTGCGGTCGCGAGGCCGGTCAGCCCACGACGCGCCCCACGGCGTGCGCCTCGACGGCGAGGGTGCCGACGCCGAACAGCGCGCCGAGGGTGATCTCCGCGGTGTCCGTGCAGGTGAGACGGACGGCGTCGGGCGACGGCTGCGCGTGTACCCGCACACCCGCGTGGCGCGGGCGCAGGTACTGCAGTGCGGCGGCCTCGGCCTCGTCCGCCGTGGCCGGTGCGGTCGTGTCGTCGTAGTAGTCGTCGAGCGTGGC
>CAZIIX010000089.1:1544-8781 GCA_964539345.1 uncultured Actinomycetes bacterium
AGCACCGGCTGTCCGCCACCGCAGCGGTCAGGACGGCGGCCTGCTGGCCGGGCCGCCGGGGGAGCCGTGCGCGTCGGGGATCCCGGCGGCACGCAGCCGCCATCCCACCAGCGCCAGGTCGAGCGAGGTGCGGCGTTCCCGGGCGGCGAGGTCCAGGCCGCCGAGCAACGCGGAGATCGTCTCCAACCGTTGGTAGAGGGTCTGGCGCCGCACCCGCAGTCGCCGCGCGGCGGCGGTCTTGGACAGCCCGCAGGCGAGCAGCGCGTCCAGGGTGCGGACGAGCTCCCGGCCATGGGTCGCGTCGTAGTCCAGCAACGGGCCCAGCTGTTCCTCGACGAACGTGGCCAGTTCCGGATCCGTGGTGAAGCGGCTGAGCAGCCGGTGTACGCCCATGTCCGTCCAGAGCAGGGTGCGCATGTCACTGTGCAGCCGCCGGGCGAGCACGCTGGCCTCGCGGGCGACGCGCAGCGACCGGGCGAGCGCGCCGAAGTCGCGCACCGGCGGACCGCAGGTGACCGCGACGGCGCGGCCGGCGGGTAGCTCCGCGTCGATGGCATCGGCGAGTTCTCCCATCAGATCGCGGGTCTCGTCGGTGTCGACGCAGGCCGCGAGCAGATGGCTGCCGTCCAGTTCGGTGGCGAGCACCGGTCCGAGGACCCGGCCGGCCGCGTCGGCGACCGCGGTCTCGCTACGGGCGGAGGCCGGAGTGCCGTCATCGGTGGCCAGGCAGATTCCCACCACGAAGCCGCGGGTCCGGATGGTCAGGCCGAGAGCCGCGGCCCGGCCGGCGATGTCGTCGACGGACGAGTACTGCCGACCGAAGATGTCGCGCAGCAGCACGGCGGCGGCGCGGCGTCGGCTCGGGCCGAGGCTGCTGCCCGATCGGGTGAGCTCCAGCGCGACGGCCGTCGCTCCCCGGTCGGCGATCAGCCGTCTGCTGTCGGTGGGCGCGCCGCACACGACGAGGCGCCCCCAGGGGGTGGATCCGATCGCCACGGTCGCGCTCGGCATGGTCGGATCGGTGCTGCCCTGATCGCCGTCATGGCCGGGACCGGACCCGCCACTGGCGGACGACGCGACCAGGTGCCCGTCGTCGGCGACGAGCTGGACCGCGCAGCCGGCGAGCGCCGCGAGTTCCCGCAGGATGCCGGTCAGGCCGAGCCCGGCGAGCATCGTGGCGGTCAGGGTCGTCTCGATGTGGCCGGTCAGCCGCAGCCGTTCGACCTCGGTGGAGATCAGCCGGGCGTGCACGTACTCGGTGATCTCCACGAACGGCACGATCCCGCTCATCGTCACCAGCGGCAGGCCGCAGTCGCGGGCCGCCCGCACCAGCACGTCCGGCGCCCTGGTGAATGTGCGGCCGACCTCGAGCACCAGCGCCGCGATGGGCCGGGTGGCCAGATCGACGGCGTAGTCGCGCAGCTGCTCGTCGCTCGCCCCGACCAGCCCCAGCCCGGTGGTCAGCAGCACCTCGCCGCCCTTGAGCAGCGGTGAGATCTCGTAGATCTCGCTGGTATGCACCCATCGCACCTCGCGGCGGTCCAGGTCGTCGCCGGCGAGTACCTGCGGGCGCCCGCGTTCCAGGATCGGCAGGGCCAGCAATTCCGCGACCGTCAACGGATGGCGGTCGACCGCCGGGGCTCCGGGCGGGTTGACGACAGCGGTCGGGGTGACGACAGCGGGCGGGGTCACAGGCTCCGTCATGGCGTGAGTCTGGCCAGCCAATGACGATCCGTCAACTCGGTAGCGAGGAATCTGGACAGAACGTCTCTTCCCTTGCGGCTGTGATCACAGTTACATAGCGGTCACGAGTTCCCTTCCGCTGCTCGTACCGAGCCCACCGGCTCGGCACACCCGCCGCGCACGGGACGCCCCTGACCCGTCCGAGAAAGGTCGACACATGCGTGCACCACTGATGCTGAACCCTCAGCGTGCCCGACGCCGCTCGCGTGGCGCCGTGATCACCTCCATCGCCGCCCTGACAGCACTGGTGCTGGCCGCGTGCGGTGGCACCACCGGATCGGAATCGCCGTCCGGGGACGACAATTCCCAGCCCGCCACCGGCGCGAGCGACGCGACCGGCGGCGCGAGCGGCGCCACCGATGCCGGCGCCACCGATGCCGGCGACGCGGACCTTCCCCTGGTCTACGGCGTCTTCGCCACGCCGCTGGAGGAGCCCTGGGACGGAGCCGTGCACCAGGCGCTGCAGGCCGCCGCGGACGACGGCACCATCGTCTACAAGCACACCGACAACAACGACTCCGACGACAAGATGACGCGGACGCTGACCGACCTACTGACCAACGAGAAGCCGGACATCGTATTCGGCGACGCGTTCTCCTCCGAGACCGCCATCCGCGAGGTCGCCGAGAACTACCCGGACGTCCAGTTCGCGTTCGGGTCCGGTGAGGAGCCGGTCGACCCGAACTTCTCCACGTTCGACAACTGGCTGCAGGACCCTGCCTACCTGGCCGGCATGCTTTCCGGCGCGGTCACCGAGTCCGGGACCATCGGCGTCGTCGCGGCGATGCCCATCCCCGAGGTGAACCGGATCGTCAACGCGTTCATCGACGGCGTCGCCGAGACGAACTCCAGCGCCACCGTCAAGGTCACGTTCATCAACTCGTTCTTCGACCCGACGACCGCCAAGCAGGCCGCACTCGCCCAGGTCGGCCAGGGCGCGGACGTGCTGTTCGCCGAGCGGGACGGCGTCATCGAGGCCGCCAAGGAGAAGGGCCTGCCGGTGATCGGCATGATGGTCGACCAGAAGGACGAGGCCCCGCAGAACGTGATGACCTCGCTGGTGTGGAACATGCGGCCCACCGTCGACGAGGTCATCAAGGAGTTCAACGCCGGCAACCTGCACTCGCAGAACCTCGGGCAGTACTCGTTCATGAAGAACGGCGGATCATCCCTGGCGCCGATCAACACCGACGTGCCGGTCGAGATCAGCGACGAGCTCATCGCCCAGATCGACGCGAAGAAGCAGGAGATCATGGACGGGACGTTCGAGACGCCGATCGACGAGTCGGCGCCCGCCGGATCGACCAGCGTCGGAGGGTGAGTGACACCCGCGGTGAGTGACGCCCGACCCGCGGCCGTGCCGTTGGTGCGGCTGCGGGGGATCCGCAAGTCGTTCGGGGACCTGCTGGTCAATGACGGGGTCGAGCTGTCGCTGATGCCCGGCGAGGTGCATGCGCTGCTCGGCGAGAACGGCGCCGGCAAGACGACGCTGATGCGCATCCTCTACGGGCTGACGCTGCCGGACGCCGGGCAGATCGAGGTGGCCGGCGTACCGACCCCGATCCAGTCGCCCGGCGACGCGATCGCCGCCGGCATCGGCATGGTCACGCAGCACTTCTCGCTGGTGGGGCGGATGAGCGTCACGGACAACCTGCTGCTCTCCCGCGCCGGGCTGGGGCGGTTGGACCGGGCGGCCGGCCGGGCGATGGTGCGGGCCACCGCGGCCCGGATCGGGGTGCGGGTGGACCCGGACGTGGTGGTGGAGAGGCTCTCGGTCGGCGAGCAGCAGCGGGTGGAGATCCTCAAGGCGCTGGCCCGGGACTGCAGGGTGCTCATCCTCGACGAACCCACCGCCGTGCTGGTGCCGCAGGACGTCGAGGCGCTGTTCGACTCGATCCGGCTGCTCACCGCGCAGGGGATGGGGGTGCTGTTCATCTCGCACAAGCTCGGCGAGGTGTCGGCGATCAGCGACCGGGTGTCGGTGCTTCGGCGCGGCACGATCATCGACACGGTGCCCACCGCCGGCGCGTCGCCCGCCCAACTCGCGGAGATGATGGTGGGGCGTCCGACCATGGGCGTGCAGCGGGCCGGCCGGGACGTCGCCAGCGTCGACGAGTCACTGCCGGCCGCCGAGGTTGCCGATGCCGGGGTCGCCGGCGCAGGGGTCGCCGGTGTCGACGCCGACCCGACCGGTGAGGCCGGTGGGGCAGGTATGACGGGGGTCTCGCCGGCCGCCGGCACTGCGCCGGTGCTCTCGGTGCGCGGGCTCCGCCTGGCCGGCCGCGGCAAGGAGGCGCTCGCCGGTATCGACCTGGACGTCGCGCCCGGGGAGATCGTCGGCGTCGCCGGCGTGTCCGGCAATGGGCAGACCGAGCTGGTGCGGGTGCTCGCCGGGCTGACCCGGCCCGATGCCGGCACCGTCACGGTCGGCGGCGTGGATGTGACCGGGGCCGACCCCGAGCGGGTGATCGCGGCCGGTCTGGGCCGGATCACCGAGGACCGGCACGCCTGCCTGGTCGGGAAGCTGTCGGTGGCGCAGAACCTCGTCATGGAGGATCTGGCGCGGTTCAAACACGGGCCGCTGCTGGATCGCACAGCGATGCGGGCGCATGCGCAGCGGTTGATCGACGAGTTCTCCATCCGGGCCCGGCCGGACGACGCCGTCGGCACCCTCTCCGGCGGCAATATGCAGAAGGTGCTGCTCGCCCGGACTCTCGCTCGGGACCCTGCGGTCGTGGTCGTCTCCCAACCCACCCGTGGGCTGGATGTCGGCGCGACCGAGTTCGTGCATCGGTTGCTGCTGCAGCGGCGCGCGGCGGGTGCGGGCATCCTGCTGGTGTCCGAGGACCTCGAGGAGCTGCTGGCGCTGGCGGACCGGATCGTGGTGATCTACGAGGGGTCGCTGGTCGGCGAGATGCGGGCCGACGACGCCGATCCCGAGCGGCTGGGGCTGCTGATGGCCGGCCAGCGCGTCGGGGGTGCGGCCGCATGAGTCTGCGTCTGGTGCTGCGCGGGCGGGAGCCGCGCTGGCTCGCCCCGGTACTGGTGCTGGTGGCCGTCGGCATCGTGTTCGCACTGACGGCCGGCCCGATCCGCGGAGCCGGTGCGAATCCGCAGGCGGCGTATCAGCGCTACGTGTTCACCCCGTTGACGGCGACCACGTCGTTCGCCGAAGTGGTGCTCGCCGCGATCCCGATCCTGTTCACCGGTCTGGCCGTGGCGGTGGCGTTCCGCTGCGGCTACTGGAACATCGGGGCGGAGGGGCAGTTCCTGGCCGGCGCGATCGGGGCCACGGCGACCGGCCTGTACCTGCCGGATCTGCCCGGCCCGGTCGCCATCCCGCTGGCACTGCTGGCCGGGGTCGTCGCGGGCATGGTGTGGTCGCTGGTGCCCGCCCTGCTGCGCACCCGCTTCCGCATCGACGAGGTCGTGACCACACTGCTGCTCAACCCGGTGGCGCTGCTGCTGGTGCAGGGGCTGCTCAACGGGCCGTGGCGGAACTCGTCCAGCGGGTTCCCGGTCTCGGACGCGCTCGGCGACGGGTACCGGATGCCGGCCGTCGTCCCCGGAACCCGGGTGCACGTGGGCATCGTCATCGCGCTCGGGCTGGCACTGGTGATCTGGCTGGTGATGTCGCGCACCGCCACCGGGCTGCGGCTGCGCGCCGTTGGACTGTCCCCGGATGCGGCCCGCTTCTCCGGGATCTCCGTGCGGCGCATGCTGCTGCGATCGGCACTGGTCTCCGGCGGTATCGCCGGTCTCGGCGGGGCGGACCAGGTGCTCGGCGTCGGTCACAAGCTCTCCCAGGAGGTCTCGTCCAGCTACGGCTACACCGGCATCGTGGTCGCCACGCTCGGCGCGCTGACCGCCGGCGGGGTGGTGCTCGTGTCGCTGCTGCTCGGCGACATCACCGTCGGGGCGCAGAACGCCTCGCTGGTGCTGCAGCTGCCGCCGCAGATGGGCGAGATCGTCTCGTCGCTGCTGATGCTCGCGGTGATCAGCGTGCTGGTGCTGCGCCGCTACAAGATCTCCTGGAAACGCCGCGCCCGCGCGGCCTCCGGCCCACCCGCCGGTTCTGATGCCGGTGCGCGTGCCGGTTCTCGGGCCGGCCCACCCGCGAGTTCAGACTCCGGCGCATCGGCCGGGTCCGAATCCGCTGCACCCGCCGGGACCGAGTCCCGCCCACCGGCCGGGTCCGAATCCGGCCCGGCCGCGGCGCGCCCGACCGACGAGGAGGCGCAGATATGAACATCGCCTATCTCGCCCTGCTGACGGCCATGCTCACCACCGCGACGCCACTGATCCTGGCGGCACTGGGCGAGGTCATCACCGAACGAGCCGGCATCCTCAACCTGGGCATCGAGGGAACGATGTACGCCGGAGCGTTCACCGGATTCGTCGGCGCCGAACTGTTCGGATCCGCCTGGTGGGGACTGCTGCTGGCGATCGCCGCCGGTATCGTCGCCGGGCTGCTGGTGGCCGTGCTGACGGTGACGCTGGGCGTGAACCAGCACGTGGCCGGCATCGGAACGACGCTGCTGGCGATCGCCGCCTGCGACTTCGCGTCCCGGCTGAAGTACGCCGGCGGGCGGTTGCCGCAGATCCCGAAGTTCGGGCAGCTGTTCGCCGACGTGCCGGTGGCCAGCCAGTACCTGCTGACCTACCTGACGTTCCTGATCCTCGTGCCGGCGGTCTGGTACGTGCTGCGCTCGACCGGCATGGGCCTGCGGTTGAAGGCCGTCGGGGAGAACCCGGAGGCCGCGGACGCCGCCGGCATCTCAGTGGCACGCACCCGGTACGTGGCGCTGGCCGTCGGCGGGGCGCTGATGGCCGTCGGCGGCGCGTTCCTGTCGCTGGCCATGCTCGGCTCGTTCACCCTCAACATCACCAACGGGCGCGGCTGGGTGGCCATCGCGCTGGTCATCTTCGCCCGCTGGCGGGTGTGGCCCGCGGTGTTCGGCGGGCTGTTGTTCGCCGCCGTGGACGCGCTGCAGCTGCAGCTGGTGGTCACGCCGCAGTTCGCCGCCGTGCCGCGCGAGGTGATGATCGCGCTGCCGTACCTGGTGGTGATCGCCGCGCTGGCCGTCTCCGGGCGGAACCTGCGCTACCCCGGCGCCTACCTGCAGCCCTACCGGCGGACCTAGCCGGCCCCGCCTCGGACGTGACACGGAAGTTCAGGAACGACAGGAGAACCGATGACGACACTGACGGACGCGGATCGGGCCGGACTGGCCGCGGCGATCGAGCAGGCTCGCCGCAGCCGCAGCGAGGGGGGGATCCCCATCGGCGCCGCGCTGCTCGTCGACGGCGGGGTGCTCGCCACCGGCTACAACAAGAGGGTGCAGCTGGCCAGCGCGATCCGGCACGGAGAGACGGACTGCCTGGAGAACGCCGGACGGCAACCGGCCTCGGTCTATGCCGACGCGACCATGGTGACGACGCTCTCGCCGTGCGACATGTGCACCGGCGCGATCCTGCTGTACAAGATCCCGCG
>CAZIIX010000090.1:0-5489 GCA_964539345.1 uncultured Actinomycetes bacterium
TCTCGAAGTTCTCGCCGATCTCCTTGATCTTGCCGGTGCTGTCGTAGACGGTCAGGGACCCCTCCTCCTGGGCCGCCGCGATCAGATCGTCGAGCGAGAAGTCGTCCGCGGAGTCCGCACCGCTCGGTGCGGAATCGCTCGGAGCGGTATCGCCGGACGGCGCGCCCGCATCGCTCGGCGCACCCGCGCCGGCGCTGTCTCCCGCAGACGCGGCTCCGGTCGGAGCTCCGTCATCGGAGTCGGGCGTCGAGGACGGTGCGCACGCGGCGACCACAGCGACCGCCGTCAGTGCGGCGAGAAGTGTGGCGACTCGGTTCGTCCGTCGGGAGCGTTGAGACAACACGTTCATGATCGGATCCTCCCGGCCGGGCCGGACTCACGCCGACCCGGCCACCCGTTGGGATTAGTGGTGGTTGATACGCCAGAAGTCCTGCGTGTCCTGCCGCGCCTGGGCTTCCTTCTTGAGGATGTCAGTGCCATGGCCGATGAACATCAGTTGCTGGTCCCAATCGGTCAGCCCGTCCGGGCTGAGCTTGGGATCCTGCGGCACGTCCGCATTGGCCGATTGCGCCCCGTTGTCGGAGATCGACGGCAGGATGCCCTCCTCGGTCAACAGGTAGTGCACGAACAGCTTCGCGCCGTTGGGGTGCTTCGATCCGGTGGTGATCGAGGTGTACTTCGGCGCCGCGATGCCCGACCACGGCTGCATGCCCGCACAGAAGGCCATGTGGTAGCCCTTCTCCTCGATGTCGCGGTACTTGCCGGTGGACAGCAGCCCCATCGGCGGGTTCTCCTGGTCACCGGCGCCGACGCCGGCGGCGGCGTCCTCGTCCGAACCGGTCAGCACCGGGTCATTGCCGGCCAGCGCCTTGATGAACTGATGGGCCGCGTCCTCGTCGGACGTGTCGAGCGGCTCGCCGTTGAGGTCCTCGTAGGCCTTCTCCAGGGCGTCATTCTGCGTCAGCGACATCTCCGTCATCCAGTCCGCGAACTTGGGCTTGTTCAGCGGGTCCTGCATCATGAACTTGCCCTTCCACTCGGGCTGGGTGAGCTGCCAGATGTTGTCCACGGGGCACCCGTCCGGGTTGGCCTGGTCGTTGTAGGTGAATACCGTAGCGCTGGTGATCATCACCTGCGGATCCGTCATGCCCTTCCGGATGTTCAGATCGGGCGGGCTCCAGCTGTAGACGATCTTCTGCGGCAGCAGCTCGTTGACGAGCGTGGGGCCGTCGTCGAAGTCCAGCACGTCCACGGTGACGTTGTCGGCCTGCGCCTCGCGCGTGGCCTTCTCGACCTGGTCCGGCGCCTTGGCCTTGACCCCGTTGACGTCGATGCCGTACTTCGCGGTGAAGTTCTTGGCGATCTCCTTGATGGCACCGCTGGTGTCGTTGACGGTGATCGCGCCGTCCTCCTGCTTCGCGGCCGCGACCAGATCGTCCAAGGAGAAGTCCGACGCCGCATCCGCACCGGTGGGGTCGCTGGCGGCCTCCGCACCGTCCGCCGACGGATCGCCGGAGTCACCGGCAGCGTCACCCGCCCCGCTGTCGGCCTGTTCGCTCGTGTCGCTCCCGCCGGTGTCCGCGGACTGCTGGGCCGCGTCGGTGCCGTCGTCGGACGGCGTCGACGACGGTGCGCACGCAGCGAACATGGCGGCTGCCGCGAGGACGGCAGATACTCGAATGGCTAATGATCGGTGGTTCATGCGTCGTCTCACAGTGTGCGCCTCCTGAGTAGAGGCCGACTTCGCCGGCCAGATCTATGGCCCAAGGCCCTGGAATTGCGTTAATAGTCACCTAAGTTTGAGGTGTTGTCAAGACATATTTTCATTGCCCTGGATCCTGGGGTTCCGGAGGGGTTCCGCGGGGGTTCCGCGGTGCTTCCGGCGCCGGGCGCGAGCCCCTGGCCATCACGAGCCCGGCGCCCACGGCGGCCAGTACCGCGATCAGCCCGCCGGAGATCATGCTCCAGCGGGGACCGAGCGCGGCCGCGATGGCGCCGATCACCGGCGCACCCACGGCGGTGCCGCCCCGGGAGAGCGACGTGTAGAGGGCCGTCGCACGGCCGCGCAGTTGCGGTGGGGGCGACAGCTGGATGACGGCGTTCGCGGACGTGGTGAACGTCTGCTGGCAGATCCCGACGACGATCAGCAACAGACCGCAGGCGAGGTAGCCCGGCATCGTCCCGGCGATCACCTCGGCCGTCCCGAACGCCAGGGCCCCGCCGATGATGTAGCGCAGGCGCGGCCGTGCCCGGCGCGCCGCGAGATAGGCGCCGGCCAGCGAGCCGACCGCCGCCATCGACGTCATCAGGCCGAACTCGGCCGGACCGCGGCCGTAGACCTCGGTGGCCATGATCGGAATGGTCAGCTGGAAGTTCTGCCCGAACGTCTGCACCAACCCGCCGACCACCATCGTGACCAGCAGCACCCGGCTGCTCATGACGTATCGCAGCCCCTCGCGGAACTGCTTCGGCGCCCGCGCGACCCGCTGCGCCGGCACGATGCTCGCATCGTCCATGCCGACCACGGCGACGATCATCGCGACGAAACTGGCGCCGTTGAGCACGAACATCCAGCCGGTGCCGATCCACTCGATGCCGTACCCGCCGATGGCCGGGCCGACGAGCCGCGCGACGTTCGAGGTCATGCTGTTGAGCGCGATGGCGTTCGCCACCGACGGGCCGCCGACGAGCTCAATGATGAGCGAGCGCCGGGCCGGGGTGTCGACGGCCGTCGACAGGCCGAGGCCGAGCGCGAGCAGGTAGACGTGCCAGACCTGCACCACGCCGGCCAGATCCAGGATCCCCAACAGGACGGCCAGCGTCGCGGCGCTGGCCTGGGTCACGGCGATCAGTCGGCGCTTGTCGTGCCGGTCGATGATCGGTCCGGCGAACGCCCCCATCAGCAGCATCGGCAGGAACTGCAGGCCCAGCACCCCGCCGAGCGAGACGGCGTTGCCACCGGGCAGTTGGAGCACCAGCCACGCCTGGGCGGTCCGTTGCACCCAGGTGCCGAGCTTGGAGATCAGGCCGGCGACGAAGTAGCGACGGTAGTTGCGGTTCGCCAGGGACCGGAATGCGCCGGAGCCGTCGCGCCCCTCGACTCCCTGCTCCGCGGTCCGAGCCACGATGCACCCTCCTGCGCAATGGCGTCGCCGCCCGATCCGGTCGCTCCGACGATCGTCTAGACGGTCACCACCGCGGGTGACAGGAAGTCGATGCTGCGGCGCACGTCGTCCACCGGCCCCGTGCCGGGCGGCGGGATCTCGGCGAGGATCGTGTCCTGCTCCAGGACGTACAGCCCCTGGTAGCCGGCCCCTTCCAGTGCGGCCACCAGCTCCGCGACCGGAACATCGCCGGTGCCCAGTGCGGTGTACATGCCGCGCCGCACCGCGCCCCGGTAGTCGACCGTGCCGGCACGGAACTCGCGGGCCACCTCCAGGCGGACGTCCTTGAGGTGCACATGCCGGATGCGGTCCGGATGGCTGCGTGCCACGCCCAGCGGATCGCCGCCGCCGAGCAGCAGGTGTCCGGTGTCCAGGCAGATGCCCACGTGCGACCCGGCCAGCACCCGGTCCAGGTCGGCACCGGTCTCGATCATCGTGCCGACGTGCGGATGCAATGACGCCGTCATACCGTGTCGCGCGGCGTAGTCGTCGATGCGGTCGAGCCGGTCGAGCAGCCGGGTCCATTGGTCGGCGGTGAGCTCCTCGCGGGCGTCGTAGCCGGCCACGCCCGTCTCCGCGGCCAGCACCAGGTGGCGGGACCCGGTTCGGACCAGCAGGTCCACCTTCGTCTCCACCAGCGGCCAGAAGTCGGTGTCCTCGCGGTGCAGCACCACCGGGACGAACCCGCCGACCGGCCGCATCCGATGGTCGGCGAGCACGGCGGCGCACTCGTCCGGGTCCGCCGGCAGGAACCCGTCCGGGCCGAGCTCGGTCGCCGTCATGCCCAGGCTCGACATCTCGGTCAGCACGCGGTCGGTCGGGATCTGCTCGCCCCATCCGGGGACCTCGCACACGCCCCACGAGATCGGGGCGACGGCGATCCGGTCGTGTGCTGCGGTGGGCTGCGTCATGGCGTCCGCACCTCCTCGACCCGCACCATGCGCCGCTCGCGTCGCGAACGGTCCGCGGCCTCGGCGATGTACAGCGCCTCCCCGGCATCCCGCGGGGTGCACGGGCTCTCGGAATCGCCCCGGACCACCGCGAGGAACGCCAGCAGCTCCTCCTGGTAGGCCGCCGCGAACCGCTGTTGGAAGTTGCGCCACGGCGCCCCGGCCGGGAACGAGACGCCCGGTTCGGCGCTGGTCAGCGGCAGCCTGTCGTCCAGGCCGACGGCGTAGGTCGCGTCCGTGCCGGCCAGCTCCATGCGCACGTCGTACCCGGCCCCGTTGTACCGCGAACCGTGCATCGTCACCAGCGTGGCGTCGTCCAGGGAGAGGATCGCCACGGACTCGTCCACGTCCCCCGACTCGGCGAAGATCGGGTCGCCGCGGTTCGCGCCGACGGCCATCACGGAGTCCACCTCGCGCGCGGTGACCCAGCGCAGGATGTCGAAGTCGTGGATGTGGCAGTCCCGGTAGATGCCGCCGCTGTCCGGGATGAAGCTGCGCGGCGGCGGTTCGGGGTCGGCGGTGAGCATGTGCACGCGGCGCAGCTCGCCGACCTTGCCGGTGGCCAGGGCCTCGCGGGCCGCACGGTATCCGGCGTCGAAGCGGCGTTGGAACCCGATCTGTACCGGCGTGGCCGTTTCCTCGACCGCGGCGACCACGGCGGCGGTCTCCGCCAGCGACGGGGCGAGCGGTTTCTCGCAGAACGTGGGAATGCCGGCGCGCGCGGCACGGAGGATGAACTCGGCGTGCAGTGTGGTCGGCGCGGCGATGACGACGCCGTCGGGGCGGGTGTCGAACGCGTCGTCGATGGAGACCGCGCGCGCGATGTCGACCTCCTCCTGCACCGCACGGGCCCGCGCCGCATCGAGATCGGCCACCAGCAGTTCCTCGACCCGGCCGCTCGCCCGCAGCGTCGCCGCGTGCGCCTGGCCGATCCGGCCGGCACCGATCAACGCAATCCGCACCGCCACACCTCCGTTCCGTGTTGCCCGGCCGCCCGTCGGGGTGCGGCCGTGGTTCGTTCACCTGCGGGCGGGACGTCTCGTCGCCGGGCCGCCCGCGCGGGCCGCGACGCGCGGTCCTCGGTCCGCGACGCCGCCTCCGCGGGCGACGACGCTGCCCCACTTATTTGTATGTATGTCCTGAGTTTTGCTGCTTCTGACCCTACGCAGCGAGCGCCGCGTGTCAAGACTTTGTCAGGACATTTTCGGGCCCACCGGCGGTGCCGGCTCCCCCAGCAACGGCCGCTGCCGCTTCCGTGCGACCTCGTAGTCGGCGCGCGCCCGCTGGGTCGAGGCCACGGTCGACACCTCGGCGACCGGCACGTCCCACCACGCCTCGCCGTCCGGGGCGTAGTCGGTCGGGTCGGATGCGATGT
>CAZIIX010000090.1:5589-8766 GCA_964539345.1 uncultured Actinomycetes bacterium
CCTCCTTCTCCGCCGAGATCCGTTGCGCGTAGGCCGCATCCACGTGGTACCCGGCCAGTGCCGCGCCGAGCTGCCGCAGCGCCTCCCGCGCATCGGCGACCACGGCGATCCGGCTGCCGTGCTTGTACGCGTCGAACGAAGCGACGTTGACGTTGACGAAGCGCACCTCCGGATGCTGGAACAGCGTGCGGCTGGCCGTGGTGAAATCGCTGTAGCGGGTGCCGATGCCGATCACCAGGTCCGCCTCTCCGGCCAGCCGGTTCGCCGCCGTCCCACCGGTGGCTCCCACACCGCCGAGTGCCTGGGGGTGGTCCCAGTGCAGCGCCCCACCGCCGGCGTGCGTGGTGCCGACGGGAATGCCGGTGGCGTCGCAGAACTCGCGCAGTGCGTCGTGCGCGTCGGAGTAGATGACGCCACCGCCGGCGATGATGATCGGCCGCTGCGCCCGTCGGATCGCGTCGGCGGCCGCCTCGATCGCCCAGGGCTCGGCGGCCGGGCGCCGGACGTGCCAGTCGCGCGCGGCGAGGAACTCCTCGGGCACCTCGAACGCCTCCGCCTGGACATCCTCCGGCAGCGCGATCGTGACGGCGCCGGTCTCGACCGGATCGGTGAGCACCCGCATCGCCGCCAATGCGACGGACGGCAGCTGCTCCGGGCGATCCACCCGATCGAAGAACCGCGACACCGGCCGGAAGGCATCCGTGACCTGCACGGACGTGTCGTGCGGCAGCTCGATCTGCTGCAGTACCGGGTCGGCCACGCGGGTGGCGAACGTGTCGCTGGGCAGCAGCAGCGCCGGCAGCCGGTTGGCGGTGGCGAGCGCCGCGCCGGTGACCATGTTGGCCGCGCCGGGCCCGACCGAGCTGGCGCAGGCCAGGGTGGCCCGGCGGCGGTGCACGCGCGCGTATCCGACCGCCTGGTGCACCATCGCCTGCTCGTTGCGCGCCTGGTGGAACGGCATCAGGTCCGGGTCGGCGGCATTGGCCTGCATCACGGCCTGGCCCAGCCCCGCCACGTTGCCGTGCCCGAAGATGCCCAGCAGCTCCGGGACGGTGCGTTCGCGATGCTCCCCGTCGACCGTGTACTGGTTGGCCAGGAACGCGATCAGCGCCTGCCCCACCGTCATTCGTCGCGATGTCACCGCCGGTCCTCCCCGGTTCCGAAGGGCAGCCGGCGGTCGGGCTCGTCGCCCTCCCAGAGCTCGCGGACCCAGGAGTGCGCGGGGTCGTCGGTGATGTTCCACACCCGCTCGGGATCCGGACCGGCCATCACATTGAGGTAGTACAGGTCGTATCCGGGCGCCGCGGCGGCCGGGCCGTGGTACCCGTAGGGCACCAGCGCGATGTCGCCGGTGCGCACCGTCGCGTCGATCGCGATCGGTCGCTCGTCCGAGGCATAGGTCGCGAAGTGAGCGATCGGGTCCGCCGTGTCGGGCGCGGGATGTCCTGCTATGACGGCGGTCTCGAAGTAGTAGATCTCCTCCAGGCGGGACTCGACGCCGGGGACGGCGGTGTCGTGCTTGTGCGGGGGGTAGGAGGACCAGCCGCCGGCCGGCGTGATGACCTCGCAGACGATGAACCGGGCCGCGTCCAGCGCGTCGGGGGTGCCGAAGTTGTGCACCTGCCGGCTCATCCGGCCGGCCCCGCGGAGTTCGACCGGCACCGCCGAGCGCTCCAGGTACCGCGCGGGTTTCGTCATACTCGTCGGTGCTGCGGCGACCGCGAAACGCCCGTCGCCGGCCACCTCGGCGGCGGCGCCGGTCGGCAGGTAGAGCACGTCGGTCGGGCCATCGAACACCGAGCGTCGGCCACGGAGTTCCTGGTGGTGTGCGCCGCCGTCCACGCGGTAGTCGACACGGTAGTCAACACTGAACGACCCGGACAGCGGGACGACGAGTCGCTCCACGCCGGCGGCGGGCAGCGATGCGGCAGCGCCGCCGGCAAGTTCGCCGATGCGCAGGCCGGTGTGCTGCCACCCGTCGAGCGTGTCGTCCACGACCGATTCCCAGTCGGGGCGGGCCAGCGTGCCGCGGGGATAGAACCATGTGCTCATGTCGCCACCTGCCGATCCTCGTCCGTGACCTCCGCCGCCGTCAATGGCTCTCCGGGAAGCCCAGGTCGATGCCACCATGCTCGGCCGGATCCAGCCACCGGGAGGTGATCGCCTTCTCCTGCGTGAAGAAGTCGAAACCGGCCGTGCCGTAGGCCTTCGCGGATCCGAAGAGGGAGTCCCGCCAGCCGCCGAAGGCGTGGTAGGCCACCGGTACCGGGATGGGGACGTTGATGCCGATCATGCCCACCTGCGCCTCGTTCTGGAAGCGCCGCGCCGCGCCTCCGTCATTGGTGAAGATCGCGGTGCCGTTGCCGAACCGCCCGGAGTTGATCAGCTCCATCCCCTCCTCGAACGTCGAGATCCGCACCACGGACAGCACCGGGCCGAAGATCTCCTCCTCGTAGGCGCGGGACGTGGTCGGCACCCGGTCGATCAGCGTCGGCCCGAGCCAGAAGCCGTCCTCGGCGCCGTCCACGGTGAAACCGCGTCCGTCGACGACGATGTCGGCCCCGTCCTGCTCGGCGACGTCGATGTAGGAGCGCACCCGGTCGCGGTGGGCGGCGGTCACCAGCGGGCCCATGTCGACGTCGCCGCGGCCGTCCCCGACGCGCAGCCGCGCCATGCGTTCGCGGATCCGCGCGAGGAGCTCGTCGGCGACGCTGTCGATCACCAGGACCACCGACTGCGCCATGCAGCGCTCGCCGGCCGATCCGTATCCGGAGTTGATGGCCTGGTCGGCGACGAGGTCCAGGTCCGCGTCGGGAAGGACCAGCATGTGGTTGTTGGCGCCGCCGAGGGCCTGGACCCGCTTGCCGAAACGGGCGGACTGCTCGTAGACGTACTGCGCGATGGGCGTCGATCCGACGAACGACAGCGACCGCACCTCGGGTGCCTGGATCAGCCCGTCGACCGCGGCCTTGTCGCCCTGCAGCACGGTGAAGACGCCGTCCGGAAGGCCCGCCTCCTGCCACAGTCGGGCCATCCACACGGCCGCGGACGGGTCCTTCTCGCTCGGCTTGAGGATGACGCTGTTGCCGACGGCGATCGCGATCGGGAAGAACCACATCGGGACCATGGCCGGGAAGTTGAACGGGCTGATGATGCCGACCACGCCGAGTGGCTGCT
>CAZIIX010000091.1:0-3821 GCA_964539345.1 uncultured Actinomycetes bacterium
CCGATGGCGAGCAGGAACAGCACGGGCAGCGCGATCGCCCCCACGACGACCTCGGCGTGCGCGTCGTCCGGGGCGCCGAGGACGACGAACAGCACCGTGAGCAGCGTTCCGAGCCCGGACAGCGCCATCGTCGCCCCATTGAGGTTCGTCAGTCGCAGCACCAGCACCCCGCACGCCAGAATGCCTGCCAGCAGCAGGAAGTCGAGGATCCAGAACGCCGTCATACCTGATCCCGGGGATCGTCCCGGACCGCGCCGGACCACAGCGGCACCTCGGTGAGGTAGGCGGACCGGCCCAGTGCGTGCGACGTGGCCGGCGCCATGATCATCAGCAGCGCCGCGACGATCAGTGCGCGCGCCCCGTAGTCCGACCAGGGGCCGGCGAAGACCACCGCCGCGATCAGCACCGGCAGTGCTCCGAACGTCACCAGCTGCGTCGAGCACTGGATCCGGGTGTACAGGTCCGGCATGCGCACCATGCCCACTGCGGCGGTCAAGGACGAGGCCACCCCGACGCAGCACAGCACGATCACGACGACGGTGCTCATAGCAGGCCCCGCTCGAGGTACCGCGCCCACACCAGGGCACCCAGGTAGGAGAAGGACGCCAGCCAGATGGCCACGTCGAGATAGATGCTGCGGTCGGCCGCCAGCGCGACCAGGAACACCACCAGCGCGCCCTGGGTGCAGATCGAATTCACCGCGACGATCCGGTCGCCGACCGACGGGCCGCGGGCCAGCCGGACCACCAGCACACCCGCGATCATCACCTCGGCGATGGCGACCGCCAGGAACCATGTCGACATACCTCACCTCCGGGAGATCATCAGCACGTCGCGCTCGACCGGGCCGTTGATCCGGGCGCGGATGTCCGCGTCGGGCTCGGTGGGCAGCGCGACACCGTGGAACTGCAGCAGCTGGCGGGTGCGGTCGAGGTCGATGATCTGGGTGTCGACGATCAGCGAGGTCGCCAGCCCCACCACCGCGATCTCTCCGTCGCTCCGGGCCAACGTGGGCGCCACGACCATCCCGCTGGACAGCGGCCGCGACGGTGCCCAGATCCGGCGGGCCAGCCTGATGTTCTGCACGACGATCCGCGCGGCAACGCGTGCCATCAACCGCAGCATGGCCCACCAGCGCCGCGGCCGGAGGAGCCGCCAGGGAGCGACGACCGCCCCGGTGGCCGCCACCGCCGCACCGACGGCGGCCGCCACGCCGAGACCGACCAGCAGGTTCTCCGCCGACCATGTCCAGGTCAGCAGGATCCACACCAGGTAGGCCCACAGCGTCGCACTGGCCAGGCGGCTGGTCACGCTGCGCATGGCCCGGCTCCGGTGAGGGCTACTCCAGTGCCGCGTCGCGCTTGTCGGCGATGCGTTGGCGGGCGTCGGCCAGCGGCCGCGCCGCGCGGGACATGCCGTGCCACGGGTCCCCCACCTCCTCGAGCCGCTCCTGGACCGACCACAGGTCGTAGCGATCGGACCGCAGGCGGTCGTCGGACAGCTCCTCCCACATCAGCGGGGTGGCGACCGACGGGTGCCCTCGCGCACGCAGCGAGTAGGGGGCGACCATGGTCTGCGCGTACCCGTTGCGCATGATGTCTATATAGAGGCGGCCGCGGCGTTCCGACTTGCGCATCTCCGCGGTGCGACGATCCGGGTCGGCGGCGACCAGCAGTGCGGCGACGTCCCGCGCGAAGTCCCGCACCGTGTCGAAGTCCGGTGCGTCGGACACCGGCGCCACCACGTGCAGGCCCTGGGATCCGGTCGTCTGGACGAACGGCGACAGCCCCAGTTCCGCGAGCAGCTCCCGCGTGGCCAGCGCCGTGTCACGCACCCCGGCGAAGTCGTCCCCCGAGGGGTCGAGGTCGAACACCACCAGGTCGGGGTGGTCCAGGTCGTCGCGCCGGGCGGTCCACATGTGCAGCGAGACGCAGCCGTGGTTCGCGAGCCAGGCCAGGGTGTCCGTGCCGCCGTCGACGACGTGCGTCACCGAGCCACCGGACTGCCGAGGCACCGCCACCTGCTCGACCCAGTCCGGGGGGTTGCTGCGCGAGATGTCCTGCTGCACAAACCCTTTCTCGTCCACGCCGTGCGGGAAGCGCTGCAGGGTCAACGGCCGGTCCTTGATGGTCGGGCGCATCCAGCGGGCGACTGCGCGGTAGTAGTCGACCACATCGCCCTTGGACACTCCTGCGTCCGGGAAGACGAGCCGCTCGGCGTGCGTCACATCCACCTTCACGTCGCTGAGATACCCGCGGCCCTGCGGCGATAAACGGACCGGCCGGGGACACGTTTGCTCGGCATCGGCAACGGGAAGGCGGACGATGACGTGACAGCAACGTGACGCGAGGTGGAATGAGATGCTGGACCGAGCACGCGAAGTGGCGCGCAGCCGGGGGCCGTTCACGTCCCTGGCGATGGATGTGACCCGGACCCACGCCCGGGCCGCCGACACCATCCGGGCCCGCTGCCGAGCCGTGTCCGACTCGCTGGCCGCGGAGGGCGCGCCCACCGCGGACCTGTCCGCCCTGTGCGACGTGATGGAGGCCCTTCCCGGACGGGGCGGCGAGTTGACCCGGGTGGCCATCGCCCATGACGGGGCCGTGCTGCTGGACGAGGTACTGCCCGGTGCGCCCGCACAGGACGAGTGGGCCTACGGGCCCGCACCGCATCTGACCCCGCTCGTCCGCGCCGCCCGCTGGCCCTCGCCGTTCGTGCTGGTCGACGTCGACCGCGCAGGGGCCGACATCGAGGTCGTCGGCCCGGACGGGTGGACATCCGAGACGGCGGAGGTCGAGGGCACCCACGACGTGCTGCACAAGGTGCCGGCCGGCGGCTGGTCGCATCGGCGGCTGCAGGCACGGGCGCAGGACTCCTGGGACCGGAACGCCGCCGAGGTCGCGGTGGAGGTCAATCGGGTGGTGGCCGAGGTCGCGCCGGCCGCGGTGCTGGTCGACGGCGACCCCTATGCGGTGTCGGCCATGGTGCGCGGGCTCGACGGGGCGACCGCCGAGTTGGTGACCGAGATCAGCTCCGGCGGCCGCGCGCAGGGCATCGACGAGGACGCGCGTAACGCGGCGATCGCCGCCGCACTGGACCGGCGCGCCCGCATCGACCGGCAGGCGCTGTGGGAGCAGTTCGCCGATGCCGAGGCCAAACAGCTCGCCGCGGCGCAGGGCCTGTCCGACGTGACGACCGCGCTGCGCAAGGGCCAGGTCGCCGTGTTGTTCCTGCACCAGGGCATCCCGGTGACCGAGCCGGTGTGGTCCGGGACGGAGCCGCTGCAGATCGGCACCGAGCGGGCCGATCTCAGCTCGCTGGGCATCGAGGACGCGACGCGGATGCGTGCCGACGCGGTGCTCACCCGCGCGGCCCTGGCGTCCGGCGCGAACGTCGTCATGCTCGACGAGGACGACCCCGCGCCGACCGACGGGCTCGGCGCACTGCTGCGCTGGTCGGACCAGTCCACACCGCATGACGCCGTGCCCGCGATGCCCGGTCACGGCCAGCCGCCGGGCGAGGGCCGCACCGGCGACTGACGGAGCGTCGGCCGGACAGGGCCGCGCTCGCCGGATTGAACCGCACGGGTCGGATGGAGACGCGCTCGCCGGATTGGACCGCAGGGGTCGGATGGGGCAGGCTCGGGGGCGTGGACGAATCGGATGCGGCCGCCACGCCGTCGGATGCCGAACTGCAGCTGTTCGCATTCGCGCGGCGCACCCGCTCCGACTTCGCCCGTCTGCTGATGGAGCACCAGTTCGCCGTCGACGAGGTGCTGACCAAGGTCTCGATCCTGCAGCGCGAGTTCCTGCACCTGCACA
>CAZIIX010000091.1:3921-5066 GCA_964539345.1 uncultured Actinomycetes bacterium
GACGAGGTGCTGACCAAGGTCTCGATCCTGCAGCGCGAGTTCCTGCACCTGCACAGCTACAACCCGATCGAACACGTCAGTTCGCGGGTGAAGACCGTGGAGAGCATCCTGGACAAACTGCTGCGCAAGGACGTCGAGCCGACCGTCGAAGCGGCCCGCCAGGTGCTCACCGACATCGCCGGTGTCCGAATCGTCTGCAGCTTCATCGCCGACACCTACCGGGTGATGGAGACCCTGACCGAGCAGGACGACCTGACCGTCGTCACAGTGAAAGACTATATCGCGCAACCGAAACCGAACGGTTACAAGAGCCTGCACGCCATCGTGACGGTCCCGGTGTTCCTCACCAGCGGGCCGACGCCGTTGAATGTCGAGGTGCAGATCCGCACGATCGCCATGGACTTCTGGGCCAGCCTCGAGCACAAGATCTATTACAAGTATGACGGCGCCGTTCCCGACTCGCTCGTCGCGAGCCTGACCGATGCCGCCCGGACCGCCGAGGAGCTCGACCATCGCATGGAGACGCTGCACAGCGAGGTGCGCGGCGTCCGCGGCCCGGCCGACGAGCGGGCTCGCGCGAGCATCCTCGACGACGCGATGCTGCGCCGGCTGTGGGCGCTGGCGCAGGGCGGCCGGTCGAACACCTAGCCGCGGGTTGTCGCGCTTTGTCGGGCGTTGCCGGGCGTTGCCTGGTGCGGCAAAACAGTCCGCCGCCACAGGTGTCAACCAGCGCCATGCCGGGTATGCAGCCACCAATGCTTGTCGCGCGCCGTGGTCGAGCAATGATCCGCCGGATCCGCCGTCATACCCGGGTGTCCACGTCCGGCAACTGCCGAGGCCGAGGAGGTAACGACCGTGACCATCCCACCCCCACCGGATCCGCTCGAGCCACTTCCGCCAACCGATCCGGATCTTCCGCACCCCGAGCCGATGCCGCCGCACCATCCGGAGCCGCCCGACCCACACCCGGGCCCCGGGCCCACCCATCCGCCGACGCCGAACCCGCCGGGTCCCGATCCTGCCGACCCACCCGCGCCCCCGCCGCCGGCGCCACCGGCCCCCGGGCCCGACCCTGCCGGCCCGCCGGCGCCCGCTCCGCCCGCGCCACCGGGGCCCACCCCCGCTCCACCGGCGCCGGCACCCGG
>CAZIIX010000091.1:5166-8752 GCA_964539345.1 uncultured Actinomycetes bacterium
CACCCGGGCAGGATCCCTCGACATGGAATGGGAGGCAGCAATGACACAGCAGAATGTCGCCGACTACCTGCTCGCACGCTTGCGCGACTGGGACGTGAAGAAGGTCTTCGCCTATCCCGGCGACGGCATCAACGGCCTGCTGGCTGCGTGGGGCCGCGCGGACGATCAGCCGCGGTTCATCCAGGCGCGGCACGAGGAGATGGCGGCCTTCGAGGCCGTCGGCTACGCCAAGTTCACCGGCTCGGTCGGGGTGTGCGCGGCGACGTCCGGACCCGGGGCGGTGCATCTGCTCAACGGTCTCTACGACGCCAAGCTCGACCATGTGCCCGTGGTCGCGATCGTCGGCCAGACCGCACGCTCGGCGATGGGCGGGTCGTACCAGCAGGAGATCGACCTCATCAGCCTGTACAAGGACGTCGCCTCCGAGTACGTGCAGATGGTCACCGTGTCCGAACAGCTGCCCAACGTCCTCGATCGAGCCATGCGCATCGCACAGTCGCGCCGCACGGTCACGGCGCTGATCGTGCCGGCCGATCTGCAGGAGGAGCCCTACAGCCCGCCGACCCACGAGTTCAAGATGGTGCCCTCGAGTCTGGGGATGGAACGACCCGTCACCTCGCCGTCGGATGCCGCGATCGAACGCGCCGCCGCCGTCCTCAATGCGGGATCGAAGGTGGCGATCCTGGTCGGCCAGGGCGCCCGCGGTGCCCGCGACCAGGTCGCGCGGATCGCCGACGTGCTCGGTGCCGGCGTCGCCAAGGCGCTGCTGGGCAAGGATGTGCTCCCCGACGACCTCCCGTTCGTGACGGGCTCGATCGGTCTGCTGGGCACGCGGCCGAGCTACGAGATGATGGCCGAGTGCGACACGTTGCTGACCATCGGGTCGAGTTTCCCGTACTCCCAGTTCCTTCCGCCGCTGGGTCAGGCTCGCGCGGTGCAGATCGATTCCGATCCGACCATGATCGGGATGCGCTACCACTACGAGGTCAACCTCGTCGGTGACGCCGCTACCACACTCCAGGCCCTGATCCCCCACCTGGCACCGGTGACGGACGGCCCGTGGCGCGAGAAGATCGAGACCGATGTGCGAGAGTGGCACGAGGCGATGGCCGCCGAGGCAGCCGTCGAGGCCGACCCGATCAACCCGATGCGGATCTTCACCGAGTTCTCCGAACGGATGCCCGACCGCGCGATCATCACCTCCGACTCCGGGTCCGCGGCGAACTGGTACGCGCGACACCTGATGTTCCGCAAGGACACTCGCGGATCGCTGTCCGGCAACCTGGCAACGATGGGTCCGGGGGTGCCGTACGCGATCGGGGCGAAGTTCGGATCACCGTCACAGCCGGTCATCGTGTTCACCGGCGATGGTGCGATGCAGATGAACGGGATGGCGGAGCTCATCACCATCGCCAAGTACTTTCGCGAGTGGGAGGACCCCCGCCTGGTCGTCGCCGTGCTGCACAACGACGATCTCAACCAGGTCACCTGGGAACTCCGGGCCATGGGCGGCGCGCCGATGTTCGAGGCATCGCAGTCGCTGCCGGACATCGACTACGCGTCGTTCGCCGCGGGGCTGGGGCTCTCCGGGATCACGGTCACCGACCCGGACCGGTTGGGTTCGGCCTGGGATGCGGCGCTGTCCGCGGACCGGCCCACCGTCCTGGACGTGCACTGCGACCCGGCGATACCGCCGATCCCGCCGCATGCCACGGCCGAACAGGCACAGAACATGATCACGTCGATCATGGCCGGCGATAAGGACCGATGGTCCGTACTCAAGGAGGGTATTAAGACGAAGGCGGCGGAGATATTCCACGGGTGACGTGCCATTTTTCCGCCACCTATTAAAGGTGAGTGAGGCGCGCGATTAACGCGGGTGACTCGCGCACCTTTTTCGTCTTGAAACGTTCTATTCCGGAACCCTATTTTCGGCACTGGAGTCGCTGTGACCTGCGCTGCCGATGAATGCTACACACCGCGTTTTCTTCCATCCGCAGGACCCGACTTTACCGTTTCATTATCGGCAATAACGGCTGGGCGGTAATTCACTCGAATAGCCCTTGCCGTTTCGATCGAATACCGGTGATATGGAGAGAGGTTCACCATCTAGCCTCCGATTTCGGAAATCCTGCGGGAGGTCGCCGTGCCTTCTTCCAACGGCAGTACCCAGCATGTCGACGTCGACGCCGGTGTCGCCGGTGACCTCGAACGGCTCCGCACCGCGCGCGACCGCGGCAGCGACGCCGACCGCCGGCGGGCCGAGGACGCCGTCGTCGTGGACTACCTGCCCGTCGCCAGCACGGTCGCGCGGCGTTACCGCCGACGCGGCATCGACTATGACGATCTCGAGCAGGTCGCCCGCATCGGTCTGGTGAAGGCGGTGCGACGGTGGCGCCCCGACGAGGGGCGCCTGATGGCCTATCTCATGCCGACCATCGACGGCGAACTCAAGCGTCACTTCCGGGACTTCGGAACGATGATCCGGGTGCCCCGCGTCCTCTACGAGGCACGCCCCAAAGTGGCTGCGGCCCAGCGGGAGCTGAGGCTCCGCCTCTGTCGGGAGCCGACCGCACGGGAACTCGCCGACGCCACCGGTCTGACACCCATGCAGACCGAGGAGGTGCTCCAGGCAGGCTCGGCGTGCAAGCCGCTGTCCTCCGACGAGATCGCCGGCTGGATCGGCGGCATGGCCAGCGAACGGGCCGGCGAGGACCTCTCGATGGCCGCCCTCCGCACCGAGCTCCGCCCGGCGATCGCCACCCTGACCGAGCAGGAGCAGCGAATCGTCGGTCTCCGGTTCGTATTGGGGCAGAGCCAATCCCAGATCGCCGAGGCTGTCGGCGTGAGTCAGATGCAGATCTCGCGTGTGCTGCGCAGCATCCTCGCCACCCTGCGCGAGCGCATCAGCCCCGTCGCGCTCTCCGCCTGAGCGGGGCCGGGCCATGGACGGGGCCACGCCATGGAGTAACGGAGGGCACCCTGCAGCGCAGCCGCAGTCCATGGCGGAGCCGCAGTCCATGGCGGAGCTTCGGTCGGATCTCACGACCGCCTATGACGGAAGCCCCCTGTCGTCTCGCGCGGCTTGAGCAGTTCGAGTCGATGGTGTTGCGCGCGGCGCAGGTATGACGGCGGTCCCGCGGCCGGCGCGGCGATGTCGAGCGCGTTGACCTGGGGTTTTGCGACACAGGGGACCATTGTCGTACCGGTGTTCTAGTGTTCGGGTCATGGGGAAGCAGCACCGACAGCAGCGGGGATCGGGACCCGCCCGGGCGGTCGGTGCTGCCGTCGGTCCGGAGTGCGACGGCCGGCGCCGCGAGGCTCACGCCGGCGCCGGGACCGGCGCTGCCGATGGCGGTGTCGCGACGCTGGACGTCGGTGTGGCGGCGCCCGACGTCGGTGTGGCGGCGCTGCGCGATCTGGTGGACGGCCTCGCGGAGCTCGAGGCCGCGGAGGACGACCCGGCGCGGATCGATCAGATTCGGGCGTTGGAGGACGTGAAGGCGGCGTGCGCCGCGGCGCAGGCGCGGGTGACGGCGCGTTTCGCCGCGGACCGTCGTCGTGCCGCCCTGGACGGCCCGGTCGC
>CAZIIX010000092.1:0-5006 GCA_964539345.1 uncultured Actinomycetes bacterium
AGTACCAGACGGCGATGCTCTCCGGCCAGCCGTGGCTGTTCATCTGGCCGGGCATCTTCATCATCCTGATCGTGCTGTGCCTGAACTTCATCGGCGACGGTCTGCGGGACGCGTTCGATCCGCGGCAGCGGCGGGTGCCCAAGGCGCGCGACCTGCGGCGCGGTCAGACCGTGAGCGGCTTCACGGTCGGCCCCGGCGCGATGGACACCGGCCTGGACGTCGGCAAGGAACCGCAGCAGTGACGACGCTATCCCAGCAGCACCGAGGCAGCGCAGCACGCGGCGACCAGCGGCACGCCGACGATCACCGGCCAGTGCCAGGTCACCAGCAGCCGGTCGTGCTCCGGTCGAGCGCCGTCCAGGTGGCCGGCGTCGCGCAACTCCTCCCAGCGCCGGCGCACCACGGCGGCCGCGGCGCCCGAGGTGCTGCTGGGCACGTCCCCGGGGCGGATGGACTGCCCGGGCCCGTAGGTGGACTCCGGCAGGCCGCGCAGGCTCGATCGGCTGGCACCACGCGCGGTGGCGATGCCGCCGGGCGCCGGCGCCGCCCATGCGGTCACGGTGCCGAACTCGGTGACGAGCGTGAGTGCCCACTTGGTGTCCACCCGCTGGATCGTCGGCCAGGTGACGTCGATCGTGCGCAGCACGTTGACCACGTGCACCCCGGCATCATCGATGCTGACCAGCGGGTTCCAATAGGTCGCCCAGATCAGGCCGGCGACCAGCAGCACCCACGGCCCGACCTGCCACAGGGCGGTCGCGCCGTCCTGCAGCACGGCACCGAGCAGCCCGACGGCGCACAGCACGCCGATCGTGCCGGCGAGGAAGCGGCTGAATCGCGGTCGAAACACCGAAGTCATTCCGTCATCATGACACCAACGACATCCCAGGAAGGGCGGTGCTACCGATGAGCGTCCCGACGAGCGACAGCGCCGCGCGGACGGCGGCGGGCCCCCGGGTGCTGTCCGTCCGCGGCCTGTCCATCGACTTCTGGGTGGACGGCACCTGGTACCCGGCCGTCAAGAGCGTCGACTTCGACCTCAACCCGGGCGAGGTGCTGGCCATCGTCGGCGAATCCGGGTCCGGCAAGTCGACGGTGGCGATGAGCCTGATGGGCCTGCTGCCGGAGAACGCGCACGTCGAGGGGTCGATCATGCTGGGCGACCAGCAGGTGGTCGGGGCGCCGAGCAGCACCTTGCGGCACGTGCGCGGCGAGGACGTCGCGGTGATCTTCCAGGAGCCGATGACGGCGCTCAACCCGGTGTACACCATCGGGTTCCAGATCGCCGAGATGTTGCGCACGCACACGGCCATGGCGCCGAAGGCGGCCCGCGCGCGGGCCATCGAGCTGCTCCGCATGGTGGAGATCCCGGACCCGGAGCGCCGCGTCGATTCGTACCCGCACCAGCTCTCCGGCGGCCAACGGCAGCGCGCGATGATCGCCCAGTCGCTGGCCTGCGACCCGAAGATCCTGCTCGCCGACGAGCCGACCACCGCGCTGGACGTCACCGTACAGGCGGAGATCCTGAAGCTGATGCGCGACCTGAAGACCCGCATCGACGCCTCGATCATCCTGATCACCCACGACATGGGCGTGGTGGCCGACATGGCCGACCGGATCCTGGTGATGAAGGACGGCGAGCTCGTCGAGGTCGGCGACTCGGACAGCATCTTCCACCGCCCGCAGCACACCTACACCCGGCAACTGCTGGACGCGGTGCCGCACCTGGGCGCCGTGGTCGGCGCCGACGCGCTGCTGGACAACGAGGGCAGGGCTGGGGCCAGGGCCGCCGCCGCTGCCGAACGACCGAGCGCCGGGGCGCCCGCCGCGGAGCCTGCCACCGGCGGGGCCACGGTCGTCGACGGGCCGGAGTCGGACAGCCCGGTCGATCTGCGGCACCGGTCCCACCCGCCCGCCGACACCGAACTCGTCGTCGACCTCAAGGGCGTCGCCGTGGAGTACCCGCGGCGCGGCCGCACCCCGGCGTTCCGCGCGGTGGAGAACTTCGACCTGACGATCGCCGCCGGGGAGGTCGTCGGGCTGGTCGGCGAGTCCGGTTCCGGCAAGACCACGATCGGGCGCGCGCTGGTGGGCCTGCTGCCGTTCGTGGAGGGCACCGCCGAGGTGCTCGGTGTCGACCTGACCAAGACGAAGGGGCGAGGGCTGCGCGAGATGCGGCAGGGCCTGTCCATCGTCTTCCAGGATCCCGGGTCGTCGCTCAACCCGCGGCTGCCGATCGGCGAGTCGATCGGCGAGCCGCTGATGTTGCACAAGGTCGCCCGCGGCGCCGAGCTGTCCCGCCGCGTCGAGGCGCTGCTCGACCAGGTGAAGCTTCCGCAGGCCATGCGGAACCGCTATCCGCACGAGCTCTCCGGCGGCCAGCGCCAGCGCGTCGGCATCGCCCGCGCCCTGGCGCTCAATCCCCGCCTGTTGATCGCCGACGAGCCGACCTCCGCGCTGGACGTGTCGGTGCAGGCGACCGTGCTCGAGCTGTTCAAGGAACTGCAGCGCGAGGCCGGATTCGCCTGCATGTTCGTCACCCACGACCTGGCCGTGGTGGAGGTGCTGGCACGCCGGATCGCCGTCATGCATCACGGCGAGCTCGCGGAGATGGGCACCACCGAACAGATCCTGGCCGACCCGCAGGACCCGTACACCCAGCGGCTGCTGGCGGCCGTGCCGGTGCCGGATCCGCAGCGGCAGGCGGCGCGGCGGGAACGGCGGGACGCGATCATCGCGGCCGGAGTGGGGCTGGACCCGGACGAGGCCGACTACGACGTGTTCACCGGCTAGCCAGCCGTAGAGGGGACCGGGCATGCCTGACGGGCCGACATCCGGCGGGGGAGTGCTGGCCGTGCACGCGCACCCGGACGACGAATCCATCACGATGGGCGCCACCCTGGCACGCTACGCGGCGGCCGGGGTCGGCGTGACGCTGGTGACCGCCACGCTCGGCGAGCAGGGGGAGCTGATGCACGGCCACCGGCAGGGGCTGGACGCCGATCATGCCGATCAGCTCGGTGGCTATCGGCTGCGCGAACTCGACGGCGCGTGCGCCGCCATGGGAATCACCGACCAGCGCATGCTCGGCGGACTCGGCCGGTTCCGCGACTCGGGGATGGCGGGGGAGCCGTCGGCGCGGCACCCGCGGGCGTTCTGCCGCGCCGGGGCGGGCGGGCCCGACCATGACGAGGCCGTCGACGCGCTGGTGGCGATCCTCGACGAGGTGCGCCCGGCAGCGGTGCTGACCTACGACCGGGACGGCGGCTACGGACACCCGGACCACGTCGCCGCCCACCAGGTCGCGGTCGCTGCGGCCGACCGGTGGGCGACCGGCGTAAGCGGCGCGGCACCGCGGGTGCTTGCCGTGGTCCGGCCCGCGGCGGCGCTCGCCGCGGCGCTGCGCCGGCTGTGGGCCGGCCCGCTGCCGGACGGCTACCGCAGGCCCGAGGCGGAGCAGCTGGGGAGCACGGTCGGCGATGACGACATCGACATCACCGTCGCGGTCGGCCCGTGGCGTGCGGCGCGGCGCGCGGCGATGCGCTCGCACGCGACGCAACTGGACGTGTGGCCGGGGCCGGTGGTGGACGGGTTCGCACTGACCAACCTCTACGCGCAGCCGCTGCTCGACGCGGAGTACTTCCGGGTGCTCTCCGGCCCACCGGCCCCGGTCGGCGCCACGGACCTGTTCGCCGGGCTCTGAGGCTCGCCGCACTGCCGCGGCAATCCGCCGTGCGATGGCATACAGTTGGTCGGGCTGCGCGGGTCGGGTTCGGACTCCGATCGCGCACCGCCCGCCGATCGATCACCTGCTGAGAGGCGCACCCCGATTCCCGTGTCTGAACCCTGCACACCACGCCGCCGCCCCGCGGTCGCCCTGCCGGACTTTCCGTGGGACACGATCACCGCGACGAAGACGCGCGCTGCCGAGCACCCGGACGGTCTGGTGGACCTGTCCGTCGGCACCCCGGTCGATCGGGTCGCGGTGCCCATCCGCACCGCACTGGCCGACGCGTCCGACTCGCCCGGCTACCCGCAGGTGCACGGCACGCGCGCGCTGCGCGCCGCGTACGCCGCATGGCTGGACCGTGCGCACGGCGTCGATGTCGACCCGGAGCACGTGCTGCCGACGATCGGCTCGAAGGAGCTGGTGGCCTCGCTCCCGGCACAGCTCGGGCTGCGTGCCGGCGATGTCGTCGTCATCCCGCACTTGGCCTATCCCACCTATGAGGTGGGCGCCCGGATGGCGGGCGCCCAGGTGTTGCGCGCCGACCTGCCCCGCGCGTTGACCGCGTCCGGTGTGCTCGGATCGGCCACCGGCGGGCAGGCCACCGGCGGGCAGGCCGTCCCGGCGAGCAGCATCGGCATGATCTGGCTGAATTCTCCGTCCAACCCGACCGGGCGGGTACTCGACTTCGAGCAGTTGCGCGCCATCGTGCAGTGGGCGCGCACCCACGACGTGCTCGTCGCGTCGGACGAGTGCTACCTCGATCTGGGCTGGGATACGACGCCGCTGTCGATCCTGCACCCCGACGTGTGCGACAGCGACACCACCGGCCTGCTCGCGGTGCATTCGCTGTCCAAGCGCTGCAACCTGGCCGGTTACCGGCTCGGCTTCGTCTCCGGCGATCCCGCCCTGGTCGACCGTCTGGTGGCGCTGCGCAAACACCTCGGTCTGATCGTGCCGGGCCCCATCCAGGCCGCCGGAGTGGCGGCACTGGCCGACGACGCCCCGGTGCTCGCGCAGCGCGGCCGGTACGAGCAGCGACGCCGGCAGTTGCAGCAGGGGTTCGCGGCCGCCGGTTTCACCGTCGAGGAGTCCCCGGCCGGGCTGTACCTGTGGTGCACGCGCCGCGAGCCGGCGATGGACTCGCTGGCCTGGCTCGCCGAGCGGGGCATCCTGGTCGCACCTGGCACGTTCTACGGCCCGGCGGGGGAGCAGCACGTGCGCGTGGCCCTCACCGCCACGGACGAGCGGGTCGCCGCGGCGGTCGCCCGGCTCGCCC
>CAZIIX010000092.1:5106-8701 GCA_964539345.1 uncultured Actinomycetes bacterium
GCGACCTCGGTGCGCTCGCCGTCGGAGAGCACGGCCACCTTCGTTCCGGCCGTCAGGTACAGACCGGCCTCGATGACGCAGTCGTCGCCCAGCGAGATGCCGACGCCCGCGTTCGCCCCGATCAGGCAGCGCTGCCCGATGCTCACCTGCTCCCGGCCGCCGCCGGACAGGGTGCCCATGATCGACGCTCCGCCGCCGATGTCGCTGCCGTCGCCGACCACCACACCCTGCGAGATGCGGCCCTCCACCATGGACGCGCCCAGCGTGCCGGCGTTGAAGTTGCAGAAACCCTCGTGCATGACGACGGTCCCGGACGACAGGTGCGCGCCCAGCCGGACGCGGTCGGCATCGGCGATCCGCACCCCGGACGGCACCACGTAGTCCGTCATCCGCGGGAACCGATCCACACCGTGCACCCCGACGGCGATCCCGGCGGCCCGCGCCCCCAGCTGAAGGTCGGTGACCCGGTCCGCCGGGACCGGTCCGAGTGAGGTCCACGCGTTGTTCGGCAGCACCGCGAAGATTCCGTCCAGGTTGATCGACCGGGGCTCGACGACGCGGTGCGAGAGCAGGTGGAGACGCAGATAGGCGTCCGAGGTTCCGCTCGGCGGCTCCGCGAGGGACGCGATCCGGGTGTCCGTGACGGCGAGGCGCACCCCGCGGACCTCGTCGGTGCGCTCGGCCGCGGCCAGCCGCCGCCGCAGCTCCTCGTCGGCGGTCCCGACGGTGTCGCCGCCCGCCGCGGTGCCCGGCGGAGTGGTCAGCCGGGGGTGGGGGAACCAGGTGTCCAGGACCGCGCCGTCGTGGGTGAGCGTGGCGAGGCCGACCCCGCTGGCGCCGACGGTGACTGACATGACCATGGGGAAAGACTATCGGGGCGGCTCGGCGACCCGGAAGCGCACCGTGCCCGGGGCGGGGGCCGCCTCGGCCGCATCCCACCGGCCGTCGGCGAAGCGCCGGTCGGACACCGCCACCCACGTCAGCCGCTGCGACGCCCCGTGCGCGACGAGCCACGCCGCCGTCGCTCGCGCGGCCCGGTCGGAGTCCAGCCCGGGCACCGCGACCCGGATCGTCGCCTCGTCACCGTCGTCGGCGACCTCCCCGACCGTGACGTTCCCGAGCTCCGCCGCGAGCTGGGCCAACGCGGTGCGCAGCGCCGCGGACGCCTGCGGCGGGGTCGGCACCTCCTCGCGCACCGGGGCCGCGGCCGTGGAGGCGAGCGCGTCGGCGCGGCAGCGCAACCCGAGCCGCTGCGTCCCGCTGAGCTCGGTCACCAGGGTGCGGGCGTCGTCCTCCCAGCGGGCGTAGGCGTCCGGGAACGCGGACCGCTGCACGGCCTGGGCGGCCTCGGTCAGCGGCCGCGTCTGCCAGTCGGGAACGGCCAGTAGCGCGTCGTAGAACGCCCCCGCGGCGTAGACCGGATCCATGATCTCCGCGGCGGTGCCCCACCCCTGGCTCGGCCGCTGCTGGAACAGCCCCAGCGAGTCAAGGTCGCCGTGGTCGATATTGCGCAGGCTCGACTCCTGGTAGGCGGTCGCCACCGCGATCACCCGGCCACGCTCGGGCACCTGCCGGTGCAGCCCGACCGCGTTGATCGTGGAGGCGTGCTGCAGCTGGGCCGCGGTGAGGCCCAGTCGTGCCTCGCCCCGCGGGATCGTGCACTCGGGTCCGTCGTCGAACGAACCGAACCGGGCGACCGCCCACCACACGCCCGCCCCGACCACGGCCAGGACGACGCACGTCGTGACCAGGGCGCGGATCCGCCGTTGCTGCATGCGGCATACGCTACTGAAGCCGCCGTTGCGACAATGACGGGTATGACGACGCCTGACACCGCCGGCCACCGGCCCGACCCCGCACGGCTGGACCTCGCGGCGGACCCCGCCGAGATCGCCGCCGCGCTGATCGACATCCCCTCGCCGTCCGGCTCGGAGCAGCGGCTGGCCGACCTCATCGAGCGCGAGCTCACCGCACTGGGCCGCTACGAGATGGCGCGGATCGGCAACACCGTCATGGCCCGCACGCACCTCGGCCGGCCGACCCGGGTGGTCCTCGCCGGACACATCGACACGGTGCCGATCGCCGACAACGTGCCCTCCCGCCGGGATGGCGACACCATCCACGGCTGCGGGGCGACCGACATGAAGTCCGGCGATGCCGTGTTCCTGCACCTCGCGGCGGCGCTCACCGAGCCGGCCCAGGACCTGACGTTCATCTTCTACGACTGCGAGGAGGTCGAATACGAGCGCAACGGGCTGACGCACGTCGAGGCGCAGTTGCCCGACTGGCTCGACGGCGACCTGGCCGTCCTGGGGGAGCCGACCGACGGACGCGTCGAGGCCGGCTGCCAGGGCACGCTCTCGTTCCGCGTCACGCTGCCCGGCGCGCGCGCACACGCGGCCCGATCCTGGTTGGGGAGCAACGCGATCCATGCCGCGGCGCCGGTGCTGCGGCGGCTGTCCGACTATCGGCCGCGCACCGTGGACGTGGACGGCTGCGCCTACCGCGAGGGGCTCAACGCCGTCGGGATCACCGGCGGCATCGCCAACAACGTCATACCCGACGAGTGCACCGTCCGGATGAACTTCCGGTTCGCACCGGACCGTGACCTCGCCGACGCCGAGGCCCATGTGCGCGAGGTCCTCGACGGGTTCGAGCTCACGATCACCGATGCCGCGGCCGCCGCCGCGCCGGGCCTGACCGCGCCGGCCGCCGCCGCGTTCGTGCGGGCCGTGGGCAGCGCCCCGATGGCCAAGTACGGCTGGACGGACGTGTCCCGGTTCGCCGCGCGCGGTATCCCCGCCGTCAATTACGGCCCCGGCGATTCCGGCCTCGCGCACACCCCGGGCGAATTCGTCTCGGCCGACCAGATCCGGGATATGACGCGGATCCTGCGCGGATTCCTCTCCTGAGCGCGCCGCGCGCCCGACCCGTCCCCGCCGTCCGCGTCCGGGCGGGCCGCTAGGGTCGACCCTGTGACGACACAGGACAGCGACCCCCGCGAGAACTCCGAGATCGATGACAGCCTGCTGCAGGGCAGGTTCCACGGCTCGGTGTCCCGGCGCGGCTACCGGATGGACGAGGAATCGACCGCGGACCGGCGGCTGCTCGATTCCCGCGGGCCGCAGGACTGGGTGCACACCGACCCGTGGCGGGTGATGCGCATCCAGGCCGAGTTCATCGAGGGCTTCCACACCCTCTCCGACCTGCCGCGCGCGGTCACGGTGTTCGGAAGCGCACGTACCGAGCGGGATTCGCCCGACTACCGGCTCGGCCGGGAGATCGGCGCTGCGCTGGCCCGCGAGGGGTTCGCGGTGATCACCGGCGGCGGGCCGGGCTCGATGGAGTCGGCCAACCGCGGCGCCAAGGAGGCCGACGGGCTGTCGGTGGGCCTGGGCATCGAGCTGCCGTTCGAGCAGGGGATGAACCAGTGGGTCGACGTCGGCGTGAACTTCCGCTACTTCTTCGCCCGCAAGATGATGTTCATCAAGTATTCGCAGGGGTTCGTCTGCCTGCCCGGCGGTTTCGGCACGCTCGACGAGCTCACCGAGGCGCTCACCCTGGTGCAGACCAAGAAGGTCACCAAGTTCCCGGT
>CAZIIX010000093.1:0-8665 GCA_964539345.1 uncultured Actinomycetes bacterium
GTGCGGGCGGTGGGCGAGCTGGTGACTGCCAAGATGCGTCCTTCCGAGGACAAACGCTTCAATATGTATGGTTTCCGCCGACCTCGCCATGCCAGCGGGTCTGGCCGAACGGTCCGCATGACGGACACACCAGAACACGGGCAGCATAAAGAGGGCAGCGCAACATTGGAGCCTACCAGTCAGAGCACACGCCTGTCTAGACGTGCCCCGTCGACGGCCGCCTGTCCGAGCGGTCCCGGGGATCGAATCGACCCGCACCGGCGACCACTGGCGGCAGTGACAGGGACGCGGCCCGCTATATGACCGACGTCGCCCGTCTAGCGTGAACCCTGCATGCCCGTTCCGTCAAGCCGCCGCGCGTCGCCACGGCAGCAATTCACCTATACGTAACCAATCCGATACAGACAGTATCGTGGTATCACCAAATGGATGATGCGTAAGGGTGGGCACCATGAAGAGACGTCCTCCGACAGTGCACGCCGCTGCCGGATCACTCTCAATGCCATTGCTCGATACCCCGCGCGCGATGCGGTGGTTCGTCTGGGGAACCCATCTGGTGACGGCCGCCGGACTGGCGATGGCCGTTGCACTACTGGGGTTCTCGGCGATCGGTGCGCAGTTGCGCCGGCCCGAGCTGTGGCTGACCGTCATCCTCATCGAGCTGGCGGACCTCTATCTGCTCGTCCCCTGGATGCGGGATGTGCGCGGCCGGATCCGGCTGCATTGGTCGGGGGCGTTCGCGCTGGCGCTGGCGCTGATCTGCGGCCCGGCGACGGTGGTGTTGTTCCCGTTGATCGCCCTGGGCGCGCTGAGCACGATGCGGTCCACGTTGTGGCGACGGCTGTTCAATGTGTCCGTCATGACGCTGGAGGCGCTGGTCGGCTTCGGTGTGTTGTACCTCATATTCGGTCCGTGGCCGGCCGACCCCGGGCCGTGGACGATGCTGCTGGCCGGCGCGGTGGCCGGGATCCTGTGGAACTGCGTCAATATGACGATGGTCTGCACGGCGATGACGCTGTTCGACGGCACACCGGTCAAGCAGACGCTGATGTTCGGGATCCGGCGGACCGGTCCGTGGCTGGCGGCGCTGGCCGCCTCGCCGACGGTGGCCTACGTGGTGCTGCACGCGCCAGAGCTGCTGCCCGGGCTGGCACTGCTGACCGTGCTGGTGCACCACAGCGTGGCCAGCAACATCCGCCGGTCGGACGAGGCGCGCACCGATCAGCTGACCGGCCTGGCCAATCGCACGGCAGCGCTGGAGCATCTCGACCAGCTGCTGCAGTCCCGCCGCTACGTCGGCGAGACACTGCTGATGATGATCGACCTGGACGGCTTCAAGCTGGTCAATGACACGCACGGGCACGACGCCGGCGACCTGGTGCTCACCGATGTCGCCGCGCGCATCCGGCAGGCGGTGCCGGCCGAGCTGGTGGTGGCGCGGCTCGGCGGCGACGAGTTCCTGGTGCTGGGCGAATCGACCGACCGGAGCACGGCGGTGGCCGGTGCGATCAGCGCCGCGATCGAGCGGCCGATGACCCTGCCGAACGGCGCCGCGGTGTCGCTGACCTGCTCGATCGGGGCGGTCAATGCCGCGCCGGGCACCCAGGCGATCGATGTGTTGCGCAACGCCGACCAGAAGATGTACCAGGCGAAACTGGCCGCGGAGACACGCGCGCCGAGCAGTACGACCTAGCGTGATGCCGGGCCGCACCGCTCGGCGCGGTGTGGTGCTGGTGGGGCCTTACTTGACCGTGGCGGTGGCGCCGGCCTCTTCCAGCTTCGCCTTGGCGGCCTCGGCGGCCTCCTTGTCGGCCTTCTCCAGGATCGGCTTCGGAGCGGCGTCGACCAGGTCCTTGGCCTCCTTCAGCCCCAGGCCGGAGACGATCTCGCGGACCGCCTTGATGACCTGGACCTTCTTCTCGCCGGCCGACTCGAGGATGACGTCGAACTCGTCCTGCTCGGCAGCGGCCTCGCCACCCGCGGCCGGGGCGCCCGGCGCGGCGGCGACCACCGCGGCCGGGGCCGCGGCGGTGACGTCGAAGGTCTCCTCGAACTGCTTGATGAAGTCGCTCAGCTCGATCAGCGTCAGTTCCTTGAACGCGTCGAGGAGCTCCTCGGTGCTCAGCTTCGCCATATCAATGTCCTTTCAGGGTGGGGTAACCGGTCTGAACCGACCGGATGGAAGCGTTGCCCGTGGTCGGCAACGCTCGGTCGGATCAGGCCTCGGCGGCTTGGTCCGGTGCCGCAGCCGGGCCCTCGGCGGCCCGCTTCTCCTGCAGCGCGGCCGCCAGTCGGGCGGCCTGGGTGGGGAGCTGGTTGAACAGCACGGCGGCCTTGGTCAGGCTGCCCTTCATGGCACCAGCGAACCGTGCCAGCAGCACGTCGCGGGATTCCAGGTCCGCGAGCTTGGTGACCTCGGCGGGGCCGACGGCATTGCCGTCCAGCAGACCGCCCTTGATCACGAGCGGATCGTTGCCCTTGGCGAAATCACGCAGCGCCTTGGCGGCATCGACGGGCTCGCCGCTGATGAACGCGATCGCGGTCGGACCGACGAGCAGGTCGTCGAGACCGTCCACGCCCGCCTCGGCGGCGGCACGCTTGACCAGGGTGTTCTTGGCGACGGTGTAGTCGGTGTCGGCACCGAGTGCCCGACGCAGTTCGGTGAGCTGCGCCATCGACAGCCCGCGGTATTCGGTGACGACCGCGGCTTGTGCCGTGCGGAACTTCTCCGCGATCTCCGCGACCGCGGCAATCTTGGCAGGGTTGGCCATCCTCGCCTCCTTTCACAGTGTCTGGCATCGCGCTGGCTGGCGCGATGCTGGTGGGTCCGGCGGCTGATCGCTGCCGGGCCACCGCAGACTGTCGGGGCGAGGGACCGCGAAGATGACGAACGCCCCGGCGCAGGCGCACGGGGCGGGGCACGCGCATCGCACGGATGGGCGGCTCGAACCTCGTCCTCCTGCGTAGGTCGTCCGCGCATCGCGCTGAACCTTCGTCACGCCTCCGACCTGCCGGGGCAGGGCGAACGGAGTGAGACCGACGGTCTTCGGTAGAACAACGTCTCATGATACGCGACGGCGCGGCCCGGCGCCAAATCGCGGGGCGCACGCTCGCGGGGCGCACCCTCGTGGGGGCACCCTCGTGGGGGGCACACCCCTCTGCAGGGTGCACCCCCCCCCGCCGATCAGCCCTGGGCGACGTCCCCGGGTGCCGGCGCCGTGATGTCCATCGACTCGTTGAACTGGCCCATGGTCACGGTGACGTCGATGTCCTGGCCCTGGATCGAGAACTTCTCCGCGACCTTGACCGGGCGGTCGTCCTTGTCCAGCCAGATGTCCAGCGGGATCTCGGAGAGCCCGGCCTGCTGCGCCGCCTGGGCCGTCGACGACTCGGTGGCGCCGGCCTCGGCCAGCTTCGCCACGTCCACGGTCAGCAGGTAGTGCGTCGCCTCGACGCCATCCACCTTCTCGGTGCCCACGGTCTTCAGCGCGGACGCGGCCGTGGTCATCATGGCGTACTGCTGCGGGCCGGTCTGGCTGGCGGTCTGGCCGATCTGGCCGGCGAGCTGGCTGAGGATCGGGTTCGTGGAGTCGGCGCTGAGCTCGATCCACTCCTTGCCGCCGGTGTCCACGCCCATCTGGGTCAGCGCGGCACCCGGCCCGGCGTACGCCGTGCCGTCGACCTGGATGATGTTGAGCTTGAACGCACCCATGTCCATGGACATGTCGAGCGCCGTCACGGTGCCGTTGTCCAGTTCCTGCTTGACGGTCGCGGTGGCGTTCATCCCGCCCGCTGCCATCGTCATGTCCGCGGACATGCTCGTCAGCTTCGCGACGGCGTCCTGCATGGCCTTGGCGAACGCGGCGACGTCCGCGTCGGGCGCGGCGGACTCGTCCGGGGCCGCCGATCCGTCCGTGGAGCCGCTCGCGGACCCGTCGGTCGTGGTCTCACCGGTGGCGGGGTCGGTGACCTCCGTGGTCTCGGGCGCCGAGCTGTCGGTGGTCTCGGCAGTCGTCCCGGACTCGGTGGACTCCTCGGCGCCCGTCGGCTCGCCGGTCGACGCCGCGCTGTCCTGCGCGGTGGACGGCGCGTCGCCGGACTGGGTGGCCGCGCTGCCCTCGACCTCGTCCGCGCACCCGCTGAGCACCAGGGCGCCGGCGGCGATCACCGCGATGAGCGTCGTGCGAATGGATCTGTTCATCAAACTCCCCCGAGAGTGGTCGAAATACAAGATCAGATGACACCGTATCACCCGTATGCGCTACGGAATGACGCCAATAACCACCGTATCGTGACTATTTAACGCATGACGCGACAAACCGCCCCACCGTCGGCGCAGCGGAGCGGTTCGTCACATGCGGAACGCGATCAGCTCGCGACGGCCTCGGCGGCCTCCGTCAGATTGCGCGTGATGGTGGGATCCACCGGGATGCCCGGACCCATGGTCGACGAGAAGGAGATCTTCTTGATGTAGCGGCCTTTGGCGGCGGACGGCTTGAGCCGCAGCACCTCGTCCAGGGCGGCCGCGTAGTTCTCCACCAGCTGCGCCGAGGAGAACGACGTCTTGCCGACGATCAGGTGCAGGTTGGCCGCCTTGTCCACCCGGAAGGTGATCTTGCCGCCCTTGATGTCCGAGACCGCCTTGGACACGTCGGCCGTGACCGTCCCGGTCTTGGGGTTCGGCATCAGGCCGCGCGGCCCGAGGATGCGCGCGATGCGCCCGACCTTGGCCATCTGGTCCGGGGTGGCGATGGCGGCGTCGAAGTCGAGCCAGCCGCCCTGGATGCGCTCGATGAGGTCGTCACTGCCGACCACATCGGCGCCGGCGGCCTCGGCCTCGGCCGCCTTGTCGCCCACGGCGAAGACGATGACGCGGGCCGTCTTGCCGGTGCCGTTCGGCAGGTTGACGGTGCCGCGCACCATCTGGTCGGCCTTGCGCGGGTCCACTCCGAGGACCATGGCGACCTGGACGGTGCTGTCCATCGTGCCCACGGCCGTGTTACGTACGAGCTCCACTGCCTCTGCGGGGCTGTACAGCCTGCTGCGGTCGATCTGTTCGGCGGCCTTGCGGTATGCCTTGCTGCGCTTCATCTGTCACTCCTTGGTGATGGTGGTGGAGGGGTGTGGTCGACGGGCCAGCGCCTGGCCCTCCCACGGCGGTCGCGGTGCGGCCGCCCGTCAGTCGGAGACGGTAATACCCATGGAACGGGCGGTGCCGGCGATGATCTTCGCGGCGGCATCGACGTCGTTCGCGTTCAGGTCGGTCTTCTTGGTCTCGGCGATCTCGCGCAACTGCGCCGTCGTCACCGAGCCCACCTTGGTGGTGTGCGGCGTGCCCGATCCCTTGTCCAGACCGGCGGCCTTGAGCAGCAGCTTCGCGGCCGGCGGGGTCTTGAGCTTGAAATCGAACGAGCGATCCTCGTACACGGAGATCTCGACCGGCACCACGTTGCCGCGCTGCGACTCGGTGGCGGCGTTGTAGGCCTTGCAGAACTCCATGATGTTCACGCCGTGCTGGCCGAGCGCCGGACCGACGGGCGGCGCCGGGTTGGCCTGGCCGGCCTGAATCTGCAGCTTGATGATCGCCGCGAGCTTCTTCTTCTTCGGAGGCATGATGACTTCTTCCTGGGTACTGGGGTGGATCTATTGCGGTGGTGGTGCGACCCGGACCATGGGGGCTGACATCGCCCGGACGCCTGCGGTCAAATCTTCGACACCTGGCTGAAGTTCAGTTCGACCTCGGTCTCGCGCCCGAAGATCGACACCAGGACCTTGAGCTTCTGCGGGCCGGGGTTGACCTCGGCGATCGTGGCCGGCAGCGAGGCGAACGGGCCGTCCATGACGGTGACCGCCTCGCCGACGGAGAAGTCGACCTCGGTCCGCTCCTGCTCGGCGGGGGCGGACGCGGCCTGCGCCGGCTTCGCCTGGTTCGCCGGGGCGAGGATCTTGACGACCTCGTCGATGGACAGCGCGGACGGCTGCTGCGCCGTCGCGCCGACGAAGCCGGTCACTCCGGGGGTGTTGCGCACTGCGCTCCACGACTCGTCGGTGAGGTCCATGCGGACCAGGATGTAGCCGGGGTAGACCATGCGCTTCTTCGGCTTGCGCTGGCCGTTCTTGATCTCGATGATCTCTTCGGTCGGGACCTCGATCTGGTAGATGAACTCGTCCATCTCCAGCGAGGTGCGCCGTGCCTCCAGGTTCGCCTTGACCTTGTTCTCGTAGCCGGCGTAGGAGTGCACCACGTACCAGTGGCCCGGCGCCTTGCGCAGCTGGGCGCGCATCTCGGCCGCGGGATCGACGGGCTCCTCGGCGGCCTCGTCATCGCCGGTCTCGGCGGCAGCGGTAGCACTGTCATCGTCGGCAGTCGCGTTCGCACCCTCGGCGGATGGGTCCGCGACGCCGTCCTCGGCCGCAGCCGCGCCCGCGGCGTCATCCACGGTGCCGTTCGGAGTATCCGAGGCCGCGCCGTTCACCACACCCGCGTCGGCCGCTCCTGCCTCGGTGTTCTCGACTGCGACGTCAGCCGCCGCCTCGAGGGTCTCGTCAGCGGGCTGGTCGGGTGTCGACACGTCGTCACTTCCTTGCATTCTTGTCGTGGTCCTGTCTGGTCGGCCGGCTATCCGAAGATGGCCAGCACGCTCTTGGCGAACGCCAGGTCCAGCGCCCAGGTCAGCGCGACCATGAACACCAGGAACAGGACGACCACGATGGAGTACGTCACCATCTCGTTGCGCGTCGGCCAGATCACCTTGCTGAGCTCGGCGACCACCTCGCGCAGGTAGCGCACGATGCGGGCGAAGATGTTCGGACGCTTGCCCTGCCCGTCGCGCGTGCGAGTCGGACGGCCCTTGCCCGGGGTGACGGCCTTGCCGGCGGCGGACGCCCGAGCAGCGGCGCGCGCGGACCCGGCCGAGGCGCGCGCCCCGACGACCGCGGGCTGACGCTCCTCGCGCGGCGAGTCACCGGTACCCGCCGTGCGCGCGGTGTCCTCGCCGTCGACGCCGTCGGCGTCGTCCGCGGGCGAACCGTCGGAATCGCTCTTCACAGACTTCCTCTTCTTCCCTGGGCAGCAGGAACTGCCAGTGTGCCGCACCGGTCACGTACCGTCACGCGCCGCCGTGGCACACCGGAGCAGGGGCGACAGGAATTGAACCTGCAACCTGCGGTTTTGGAGACCGCTGCTCTGCCAATTGAGCTACGCCCCTTGGGTTGCCTCATCGCATCAATGAAGCAGAGGTGGTCCCCGTGCGCCACCCTGCAGGCAGCACTCAGTGACATCCCCGAACAACAAGTGTAAAGCACGGAGGGCCGGAAGACGAACCGCGCCGTCATCACGACCTAGCCGATCGCGACGACCGCGCGGGCCCGTCCGAGCACCTTCTGACCCGCCACCGTCGCGGTGATATCCACCCGCGCGGTGCCGGCGTCGGCATCGACCTCGGCGACACGGCCGGTGAACTCGACATCGACTCCGTCCGGGTCCGGCACCACCACGGGCCGGGTGAACCGCACAGCGAAGTCGAGCACCCGAGCGGGGTCGCCGACCCATGCGGTGATCAGTCGCCCGGCCAGCGCCATCGTGAGCATGCCGTGCGCGATGACGTCGTCCAGGCCGACCGAGGTGGCCACCCGATGGTTCCAGTGGATGGGATTGAAATCACCCGACGCCCCGGCGTAGCGCACCAGCTGCGCCCGGTCCACGTGCACCGTCAGCGGGTCGAGCTCGGTGCCGACGACCGCCGTCATACCCGGTCCGGTCACTGTTGCCCCCTCGCCACCAGCGTCGAATACGCCGTGGTCACCGCCGCGCCGGTCTCCTCGGCCAGTTCGGTCCGCAGCGCGATGATGTCGTTGCCGGCGACCTGGCGGATCGAGTCGATGTGCACCTCGGCGCGCAGCACGTCCCCGGCGTGGATCGGCCGGTGGTGGGTGAAGCGCTGGTCGCCGTGTACCACGCGGGAGAAGTCCAGGCCCAGGTCCGGGCGGAACAGCACGGCGTCCTGGGCACGCGCGATCGCGGCGATGGCGAACGTGGGCGGTGCGACCAGATCGGGGTGCCCGGCCCCGCGTGCCGCAGACCGGTCGTGGCACAGCGGCGAGGTCTCGCCGATCGCGTCGGCGAACTCGCGGATCTTCTCCACGCCGACCAGGTAGGGCTCATCGAGCGGGAAGGAACGTCCCGCGAATGACGGGTCCATGGCTGCCTGCCGCGCGGGCGAACTAGCGGGTCTCGCGGTGCGCGGTGTGCTTGCCGCAGGTGGGGCAGAACTTCTGCAGCTCCAGCCGGTCGGGGTCGTTCCGCCGGTTCTTCCGGGTGATGTAGTTACGGTTCTTGCAGCCCTCGCACGCCAAGGTGATCTTCGGGCGGACATCGGTGGCGGCCACGGCCGGTCCCTCTCGCTCTCGTTCGTTTGATCGCGTCGGCTGGTAGCACCGACGTGGACAAGGGTAGCGGTGGCCGGACTTGAACCGGCGACACAGCGATTATGAGCCGCTTGCTCTACCGACTGAGCTACACCGCCTTGCCGCACCGCGGACCTGGCCCGCCGTGCGCACGCGGGCGGCCGAGGATCTACCGCTCGCGTTCCGAGCCCCTTTACGGAATCGAACCGTAGACCTTCTCCTTACCATGGAGACGCTCTGCCGACTGAGCTAAAGGGGC
>CAZIIX010000094.1:0-8655 GCA_964539345.1 uncultured Actinomycetes bacterium
CGATTAGCTCAGCGGGAGAGCGCTTCGTTCACACCGAAGAGGTCACTGGTTCGATTCCAGTATCGCCCACCGACATGAGATGACGTCTGATCAGGTGAAATAGTTAATTTGAGAGTTGAGCGATCAGGCGTCGTGCCCACTACGTGCCCAACTGTTCAGCGGGCTCAGTCCCTCGTGCGTGCCTGATTACCGCGTAGCGGGCTGCTGTCCGTCGTCGGCGAACAGTCGGGTCACGGGGCACTCGAGGGCGTCTGCTAGTCGGTAAACGACGTCGATCGTCGGGTTGCGGATGCCGCGTTCGATGCCGGAGATGTAGGTGCGGTCGAAGCCAGCGTGGTGGGCGAAGGCTTCTTGTGACATGCCGAGTTGCTGGCGAAGTTCGCGCACGCGCTCGCCGAAGGCGCGTCGGTGCGGCGGGATCGGCATCCCTCTACGCTTTCGAGGCGATGCATATTAGTCCACGGACTATGAGTCACATACAGTGGTTGATGGAACCAGTCGTGTTACAGAAAGGACCACAACCATGACCACAGACGCCGACATGCCTCAGCGCGCCGACGCCGACACCAGAAAGTCACGGCTTGCACAGGCGATCCAGAACGAGGTCGTCAAAGGGGGCCGGGTCGAGACCCAGGGCGACTACAACGCTGTGATCCGCTACGGCAAGCCCGTGAACCACTCCCTGCACCTGATCTTGAGTATCGTCACCCTCTCGATCTGGCTGTGGGTGTGGCTGATCGTTTGGATCATCGCAAAGACCAAGAACAAGACCATCACGCTGAACGTCGACGAGTTCGGTAACGTCCTGCGGCAGGAAGTCTGAGTCGGCCACGGAACGCAGCCGCCGGTCACCACGTGCTTGGGAGGTCCCGAACGCGCGCTGGTGCACCCGTGAAAGTGTTCGATGCCGCACAACATCCCAGACGCACGCTGCTGTATCAGGCACACTGGTTACCGTGATGACTGCCGGCGATGGTGCGCACGCCCGAATCGGGTGGCGGGTGGCGGCTCGCTGGGTGGTGTGGGCGCTGCTCCTGGCGGGCGTTTTTGCGCTGCACGCGCTGGCCAGCCATGACTCGGTCGGTGTGCGCCACACTTCGCTGGTCGCCCCCGCGGTGGCCGTCCAGTTCGCCGATGCCCCGCAGATCGTAGGCGATGCTGCCATTATCGATGCAGTCTCCGGCGACATCGCGCACATGACGCCGACCGTCACCGCCGACGAGACCGAGACCGCGTGCATCATGTTCCTGGCCGGCGGCGCGTGGGTGTTGGTGCTGCTGATGGCACGCACCGTCAAGCGGCACCCCGGCGACCCTGCAGACGGTCCATCGCCGCCGCGGCAAGCGCGCCGCGGCCTCGTACTCAGACCGCCCGGCCCACTATCAGCCGCAGGATTGATGCCGCTTCGACTGTAGGCCGGGAGCGCGCCCCGCTGTCCCCGGCGCGGGCAGGCACCCGCTGCTGCCGACTGTGGCAGCTAACCACGCGCCTGCCTTTCCGTGTCGGGGCCGTGCCGCCTTTACTCGTACATCATGCGAGTACGGCCGGCACAGGTGCCGCGGGGGACGGCTGCGGCCGCTTCCCCCGTTCGCCGCGCCGCCTCTGCGGCACCCCTCGACCATCCGTTTCTTCTCGTATCATGCCGTACGGGCATGAGGAGGTTCCTCACATGATCAAAACCACTCGACGCCGACGCATCCGGCCCGCCATTTACCTCACGGCCGGGATTGCGGCCATATCCCTGCTTCTGGGAGCGTGCAGTACCTCCGGAAGTTCCGCAGCCACGGTGACGGTGACATCGACGAGCACGCCGACCGCATCGCACACCAGCACCGTTCCGCCAAATAGCACGACTCCGACCGGTGCGGAATCCGGCACCGCTCCGACCAGCATCACCGAGCAGACCACGACCACCAACAAGCCAGGACCGGAAATCATTACGACTCCAGCCGCCGAGGACAAAGATGTGTCTCCCATCGCGCCGGTGACGGTGACCGTGTCTGAAGGCACCATCGATGACGCGTCGATCACCACACCGGAAGGCCGTGTACTCGACGGCCGAATCTCCGACGATGGCCGAGAGTGGACGTCAACTGAGCCACTCGGCTACGGCCGGACATACACGATCGACGCAGCCGCTACTGACGGCACCGGAACTGCCAAAATCACCTCGACGTTCACGACGTTGAAGCCAGCCGACACGATTTTCCCGTCGTTCTTCCCCAACCCCGACATGGACACCGTCGGGGTCGGGCAGCCGCTCGTGGTGATCTTCGATAAACCGCCCGCCGACAAAGCCGCAGCCGAGAAGGCGCTGCACGTGACGAGCGTGCCCAAACAGGAAGGCTCCTGGTACTGGTGGGACGAGCGCACCGTGCACTACCGGCCGCAGCACTTCTGGAAGCCTGGCACCAAGATCACCGTCGATGCGAACGTGTACGGCATCGACCTCGGCGGCGGCATGTACGGGGAAACCGACCGTACCCTGAAGCTCACCATCGGCCCGAAGAAAATCGCCAAGATCGACGACGCAACCAAGCAGATGAAAATCTACGTCAACGATAAGCTCACCCAGACCGTGCCGGTGTCGATGGGCAGAGACAAGACCATTAAAGTCGGCGACAAGCAAATCTCCCTGGAAACACCGTCCGGGATCTACGTCGCGCAAGAACGCTACAAGGTCAAACACATGAGTTCGGCCAGCTACGGGCTGCCCGTCGACTACGACCTCGGCTACGACTCCGACATCCCGCTGGCTGTTCGGCTCTCCACGACCGGAATCTTCGTTCACTCCGCCCCCTGGTCGGTGAAGGACCAGGGTGTGCGCAACGTCTCGCACGGTTGCATCAACATCAACCCGAAGGCCGCCAACTGGTTCTACAACAACTTCAGTTTTGGCGACATCGTCGAGGTCACCGGCACATCAACGACTGCCGACCCCGGTGCCCTGTTTGGCGACTGGAACATCCCCTGGGACCAATGGCAAGCCGGAAGCGCCCTACGCTGAAACCAGACGCGCAGCCCGCCGTTAGGCACCAGGCCAGAGCGAGGTCACCGGTACGCCGACATCGCGACCTGGTGCTGGGGAGGCTACACCGTCGGCAACGACGACCCGCGCGGCGAGGTGACGCACCCGGTGCGAATCGGCGCTGCCGCATAGCACGGCCCCCGTTCACCACGACGTTGAGATGTCCCGGAGGCGCGCTCGTAGCGCTTGGGTGTCGCCCATGTGTTGCCACGGGTGGTCGTTCGGCGTCTTGGTGCGCAGTGCGGCCCAGCCGACGATGCCGCCGACCAGTCCGTCGCGGTTGGCTTTCACGCGAGGATCAGCCAGCAGGTCCGCGTCGATGGCGGTGATCAGCGCGAGTTCCAGCGCTGTAGGGCCGATGCTGCCGCCTGCCTTGTCGATTGCCTTGGCACAGGCTGGGCACACGAAGCCGTCGATGGTGCCGCCGCCGCTGGCGCGCAGCGAGTGCGGGCTGACGACCACCTTCCGCCACATCGCCTGAGCGGCGTTCTTCGGGCCTCCGAGCCGGGCGACCCGGCCAGCGGGCACCTTGACGCTGCCGACTCCGCACATCAGGCAGGCGTGGCCGTACGGCGGGGCGACGGGTTGCGGTGGTCGACCGGGTGCGATCCCCTCGGCAAGCACGTTCGCCGCCAGCGCGCGGGCCCGTCGCCGTTGGCGCGGCGTCACGTGGGACCACGGCCGGGCTGCGCACGAGTTCACGTCGGCGTCGGCGCGGGCGACCGGCCAGAACCGGCTCAGCCACGATATGTCGTCCCCGACGGTTGCGAGATGGTGCAGCAGTGCATCGACCTCGGCCCGTGAGGGATCGTCGGGCACGTCGAGCCCGACCATCGCTGCGGCGTCGAGAGCGCGGGCGAGTTCACCTACCGCCAGCGATTGATCGCGGTAGCGGCGAGACAGCCAAGCCCGGTGGGCGGCGGCGACCTGTTCGGCGCGGGCTCGACGGTCACGGCAGACGGCACACATGGTCACGGTGATCTTCCCAGCAGCGACCGGCGGACCGTGGCGAGGTGTGAGAGTTGGCTGCCCTTCACGCTTTTCGATAGCGAACGTCTGACCGTCGTCTCCTTCCGCGAGGACGACGGCCTGACCGCACACCTGGCACGCCAGATGATCGTCCGGCAGTGGCACGACGGCAGGCCCGGCGTCGCGCGTCTCCGTGGACGCTGGGGGCCGTTCCGTCGCTGTGGCGGCGTCGGTGGTTGCGGTGGTCATGTTTGATCCTTTCGTTGCGTTCAGTGCTGCAAGTTCTGCTTCGGCGCGGCGTTGGCACACCAGCGGCCGCTCGGGGTCTGGCTCGATGCCCTTCCGCCAGCACGGGCTACCGGCTGCCGCCTGGTGGTCCGGGCACGGGCGGGCCATCGCCGCCCGGTACACGCGTGCGAGTTCGTCCAGCGTCAGCCCGTCGCGCCAGTTGCCTGGGTCGTGGACGGTGGGTGCGGGATGAAGTGATTGTTCGGCGGTCACGAGTCCGTGCCTCTCTCGTCGTCTGAAGCGTCGTTCTGGGCCTGCTCGGCCTCGGCTTGGGCCTTGATCGCTCTGATCCGTTCGATGAGTAGCGCCCGCGCCTCGTCGGCGGTGACCTCTCCGCCGCCGCGCACGAACCCGGCCCGGTCGAGGACTTCGGCGGCGGCACGTATCCGGTCGGCGGACCGGGGCGCGCCGACGAGTTCGCGTGCGAGCGTCGCCACTGCCGGGTCAACCAACTCCATCAGTCGGAGTCGTGCCCGGTGGCGGGCCTGCGGGGCGCTGCCGCCGTGCATCCGGCAGACGCGCTGCCCGATCATTGCCGGGGCGCTGCACGGCTCGCCGTCGCTGCGGTGAGCACCGCATAACCGTCTTCCCTGCTCGTCATAACGCAATTCGGGCGGTTGCATGGGTCCGGCGGTTACAGGGGTCACCCCGCCATCGGTGTTCTGTTCGGTAGTCATCATGGTTCCTTCCGGTCCGTCGAGATGGAAGATCGACGGCGCTCAATGGTCGTGCTGTTCGTGGGTTGAGTTCAGTTCGTCGTTATACGACGAACTAACGAACTCAACCGCGTCCGTGACGAACTCATGACGAACTGCCACGAGCTGACGAACTGGGCTGTTGGACGAAGTGAAGGTTGGCATTCTTCGGCCCCTTCTCGATACGTATCGACCCGTCACGGCAGGCGTGTTTCAGTGCCGCGCGGACATCGCCCTGGGCGTAGCCCAGTTCGGCCATCCGCGCCTCGATCTGGCTGCTGTTCAATGGCTTGTCGGCCTGCTCGATCACGCCGAAGATTGCAAGTGCGGTCGCGGCTTGTCGCGCGTCCGCTCTACTGCCGCCGCTGACGCTGAGGTGCCTCGTGCCGGGGTCATACTCGAGGCGGCTTTCCGGCACGTCTACGTCCCGTCCGACGGCTGAGAAGTACCGCGGTATGGCAGATCCGGCCTGCCCGGTACGGGCGTCTTCGTACACGAGCCGCCATTCCGCGTCTGGCCAGTCGCGCAACCGTGAATCGCCGCGTGACCGTTCCCCGGCGTGACCCATGTGGTGAATCACGACTGCTTCCTCGACTTCGGCGTCGTTCACGAGCGCGTCGAACGCGACCAAGAATCGGCCCACGTCGTGGTTCTCGTCCAATGCGAGTGCGTCAAGGACAGGCCGGAGACAATCGAACAGAAGGACTTTCGCGTTGCACATGCGGAGATGGGCCGCCCATTGACCGCGAACAGTAGGGTTCATGATGTTGAACGAGGACGCCTCGCCTCGTAGCGTTCTGACTTGGACCCGCTCGGTGTTGCCGATTTGCTGATCACGAAGCCAGTGGCGAACTTGACCGCGGTCCATTTCGATATCGATCACTGCAACCGATTCATCGGCTTGAAGCGGCGCGACGGTGAAGTGATCCAGGAACGGCACACCGTCCGCCAACGACCGTACGAGGTTATTCCGGAGCGTGGTCTTGCCCGCTTTGAACTGAGCCGCACACAGCACCCGACCGCCAGCCGGAAGGAGCCCGTCAATCCGGTAGGTGACCTCTTGGTCCGGTTCTGCTAGCAGGTCCGTAAGGCTCGTGAACTCGTATGCGGCAGCGTCCTCGCTCGAGCCATCGAGCGTAAGCTCCGCGTCTTTTTCGCGTTGTATCGCGCGAACCACGCGATCAAGCGACTGCTGATACGACACGCACCGTAAGCACGTTCGCTGTGTCTGCGGGTGATCCGGGCAACGATCCGGTAAACGTGCATCCGCGAATCGCCACCGGCGCTCAATGCCCTGCGGATCACAACCTCTCGAGCACCAAATCGCATCGCCAAGAACGCTCGCGGCAGCGTCCAGGTAAGCATCACCACCGCACATCGGACATGCGACTACCAGAACCGACGAATTCGGCGGGTCGGCGCGTACTCCGCTGATCTTCTGAGCCAGGCCGCGCCCCAGGCCTAAATACGGAAACTTATCGGGCGTTGAAGTATCCTGAGCGCTGCCACCACTTCCGGCATTCCGCTCGCCTCCGGCTTCGCCGGGGGCGGCGGCGTCTTCGGGGACTTTCATCGAGCGCCACCGCCCTCTAGCGCGTGGCGGACGGTGGGTACTTCCGTGAATGCGGACAGCAGCTCGTCGGGGTCAATGCGCAATGTGCGCCCACCAGGTGTTCGCCATGCACGGACGGCTCCGTTGGCGACCCAATTCCTGATGGTGCGCGCACTCACGCCAACGAGGTCTGCGGCCTCTTGCTGGGAGATGAGGCGCGCCGGCTTCTGCCGATCTGTCTTCATGCGGGATCACCCGCACGCAGATCGAGGTTGCTAGCCATGGGCACGATGCGAGCACGCGGGCCGAAAGTGCCGTATCGGCTTCTGCTCACGACTTTTCGCACCTCATCGAGATCGACAAGGTGGCCGCGGCGGTGTCCGGGCCGGTAGGCCGTCAAGCGGCCACGGCGAATGTAGTTTCTGATCGTTTGAGAAGTCACTGACCGGTCGTCAGCGGCATCCTCAATCGTTACGAGGTTCATGGAGGCTCCGTGTAAACGGGCAGCGTCCAACGCTGCTGGTTTACACGCTCGCGGCCGAGTGTTCCAATCGGGTGTTCCGATGCTCTCGGGCTGCCTGCGTCTTGCAGGCCCGCTCTCTATTTCGCCCCGGTGGGCCGGGCTAACCGCGTGTGATCAGCGCCTCCGTTATTGACGTTTTCCACATTACCCGGTTGGGTTGGACGTATCAACCGAAACGCACTGTGGCACAACATGTGTCACGCCGAACACGGCTGCGATCAGACTTGCTTTTCGGCCAGTGCGGACAGCCGCGCCGCGATCTGCTCGTCACGCTCGCTCGTAGCGTGTTGGTACCGCAGAGCGGCTTGAGGTGACGAGTGCCCAGCACGACTCATCAGTTCGGCAAGCGTCGCACCGGTTTGAGCCGCAGCAGTTAACGACGAGTGCCGCAAGTCGTGCCAGCGCAGATCGGCACGACCAGCCTTCTCCCGCGCACGATAAAACACGCGCGACAATGACGATGGAGCCATGTGCGACGCGCCGTCTGCGGCTGGAAACACCAGGCCGTCACGACCATTCATGTTGGACTGTAACCATTCTCGTAACGCAGGAACGATGTGCGGCGGCACGTGAACGTCCCGGACACCGGCCGCGCTCTTTGGCGGGCCGATCACGCAGAACGGGCGGCAGCCGCACGACTGCGAACCGGCCGGAAGCGCATCAGGATCAACCTCGGCTCGGGTCACCGCACGGCGCACGTGAATGATGCCGTTGGTGATGTCGATGTCGGAGCGGCGGAGTTCCGTCAGTTCTCCGAACCGCAACGCGGTCCAGGCAGCCACCAGCACCATCACCCGGTATTTCAGTGACGGCATCCCATCTGCAAGAGCGATCACCTCGGCTGGGGTGGCAGGTCGTACCCGCCGGGTCGAGTGCGAGCGCCCCGCGCCGCGAATACGCGCCGGGTTCGCCACGATCAGATCATCGGCAACAGCCGACGCCAGAATCGACTTGAACAGGCTGTAGGCTCGTGCGCGCAGCGTCTCCTTCTTTGCCGGAAGCGACTCATACCACCGATCGACGTCATGTCGGCCAATCGCAGTCAGCCGCTCATCACCGAACGTCGGCAGGATATGCCGGTCGAGCAGCGCGCGATACTCGGCGAACGTTCGTGGCGACAGTTTGCGACCGCGCACGCGACGCCGCGACAGCCACGTAGCCGCATAGTCGCCAAGCGTAGGAACCTTCGGTTCTGCCGCCAGTTCCTCAGGCGACCGCCACCTGCCAGCAGACACCGCCACGCTCGATTCCGACAGCCATGCCTCCGCGTCGCGCCGCGTCTGGAAAGTGAACGGCGCATTCCGCCGCTTACCGTCAGGAGCGACGAAGCGCGCCTGCCACCGACCCGACGGCAACTTCCGCACTCCGCCGCGATTCGGAGCCGTCCTACGAGCCATCCCTGCCCTCCTGTCGTGCCCACTACGTGCCCAACAATGGGCACGTGCCCACGATGTGCCCACGACAATGCTACGTGATTTCCGCTCATTGCCACTCGTTGCCAGGCACCATAATCGCAGGCCCAGACGCTATCTCGGGGTTTCTACTGATAGGAAACAACGTGCGTCATGTGTAAGCGTAACACTTTCGATCCCAGTATCGC
>CAZIIX010000095.1:0-3621 GCA_964539345.1 uncultured Actinomycetes bacterium
ACGACGGCCGCCGGGCCCGGCGCATGGTGGGCATCGGGGCTGCCGCGATGAGGCCGCCCGCCCCGGCCGCGCCCCCCGAACCCGGCCACGTCGACGGCACCGCGCCGGCCCGGGCGCCCCGCGCGACCTCCGTCATACTCGCATCGGCGTCGGGCGGCCGCCGGTCGGTGTTGCGCGCCGCCGGGATCGACCCCGTAGTGCTGGTCAGCGGCATCGACGAGGAGTCCGTGCTGGCCGGTCTGGCCGACGCACCGGCCTCGGATCGGATGACGGCACTGGCCAGCGCCAAGGCCGACGCCACCGTGCGGGCCCACGCGGACGATCCGCTGCTGGCCGATGCGGTCGTCATCGGCGGGGACTCGATGCTGCTCCTCGACGGCGAGCTCCAGGGCAAGCCGCACACCCCGGAGGTCACGCGGCGGCGCTGGGCGCAGCAGGCCGGGCGGACGGCCACCCTGCTGACCGGTCACGCCGTGCTGCGCGTGCTCGCCGGTCGCGTCACCGCCCGGGCCGCCCGGACCGCCGCGACCACGGTGCGCATCGGACGCCCGAGTGACGAGGAGCTCGAGGCGTACATCGGCACCGGCGAACCGCTCGAGGTGGCGGGCGCATTGACCATCGACGGGCTGGGCGGGTGGTTCGTCGACGGTATCGACGGCGATCCGTCCTGCGTGGTCGGGCTGTCGCTGCCGCTGACGCGGCAGCTGCTGCGCGAGATCGGCGTCACGGTCACCGACCTGTGGACCGCTTCCACCAACCCATGATCAGGAGGGCAGGACAGTGCAGAGGGTGCTGATCGCCAACCGGGGCGAGATCGCGGTGCGGGTCGCCCGCGGCGCACGGGATGCCGGGCTGGCATCGGTCGCCGTGTATGCCGACCCGGACCGGGACGCCCCGCACACGCGCATCGCCGACGAGGCCTACGCGCTGGACGGGGCGACACCGGCCGAGACGTATCTGGCCATCGACAAGCTGCTCGACGTCGCGGCCCGGTCCGGCGCGGACGCGGTGCACCCCGGCTACGGTTTCCTGTCCGAGAACGCGGATTTCGCGCAGGCGGTGATCGACGCGGGGCTGACCTGGATCGGCCCCAGCCCGCAGTCGATCCGCGACCTGGGCGACAAGGTCACAGCTCGGCACATCGCCATGCGCGCCGGCGCGCCGCTGGTGCCCGGCACCACCGACCCGGTGTCCGGGGCCGAGGAGGTCGTCGCGTTCGCCACCGAGTACGGGCTGCCCGTCGCCATCAAGGCGGCGTTCGGCGGCGGCGGCCGAGGGCTGAAGGTGGCCCGGTCGCTGGAGGAGATCCCGGAGCTGTACGAGTCGGCGGTGCGCGAAGCGGTGACCGCCTTCGGCCGCGGCGAGTGCTTCGTCGAGCGATACCTGGACAAGCCGCGGCACGTCGAGGCTCAGGTGCTCGGTGACACGCACGGCAACGTCATCGTGGTCGGGACCCGGGACTGCTCCCTGCAGCGCCGGTACCAGAAGCTGGTCGAGGAGGCCCCCGCACCGTTCCTGACCGACGACCAGCGCGCCACGATCCACCGCGCCGCCAAGGCGATCTGCGCCGAGGCCGGCTACTACGGTGCGGGCACCGTCGAGTTCCTGGTCGGGCAGGACGGGATGATCTCGTTCCTCGAGGTCAACACGCGCCTCCAGGTCGAGCATCCGGTCTCCGAGGAGACCAGCGGCATCGACCTGGTGCGCGAACAGTTCCGCATCGCCGACGGCGAGGAACTGCGCTGGACCGAGGACCCGGCACCGCGCGGGCACTCCATCGAGTTCCGGATCAACGGGGAGGATCCGGGGCGCGGCTTCCTTCCGGCGCCGGGGACCGTCACCCGGCTGGTCGCGCCCTCCGGCCCGGGGGTGCGGCTGGATTCCGGCGTCGAGTCCGGGTCGGTGATCGGCGGCGCGTTCGACTCGCTGCTGGCGAAGCTGATCATCACCGGCGAGACGCGCGAGCAGGCACTGGAACGGTCCCGCCGGGCGCTGGCCGAGATGGTGATCGAGGGCATGGCCACCGTGTTGCCGTTCGATCGGGCGGTCGTCGATGACCCGGCCTTCACCGCGCCGGACGGCACGTTCGCCGTGCACACCCGCTGGATCGAGACCGAGTTCGCCAACACCATCGCACCGTTCGAGGGCGCCGCGGAACCGACGGGGACATCCGCCGCGCGGCAGACGGTCGTGGCCGAGGTGAACGGGCGCCGCGTCGAGGTCAGTCTGCCCGCGGACTTCGCCGGGTCCGCGGGCGGCGGCCGGGCGGCCCCGCCCACGCGGACCAAGCGGCGCAGCAAGGCCCCGGTGGCGGCCGGCGGCGACGCCGTCACCGCGCCCATGCAGGGGACGGTCGTCAAGGTCGCGGTCGCCGACGGGGACACGGTCGCAGCGGGCGATCTGATCGCCGTCGTCGAGGCGATGAAGATGGAGAACCCGGTGACCGCGCACAAGGACGGCACGGTGGCCGGTCTGGCCGTCGACGTGGGCGCCTCCGTGGCCGCGGGCGCGGTCCTGGCCGAGATCACGTGACAATGGTCTGATGGTGGGACCCGACACGAACCCCGAGCAGCCACACGACGCGCGCCGCGACCGCGATGACGCAGGCGGCGCCGGCGACGCCAACGGCGCGGGCGGCGACGCCAATGGTGCAGGCGGCGCCGGTGACGCCGGGCGGACGGAGGGCCCCGCACCCGGCGGGCGACGGCACGTGCCCCCGACGGAGATCCGGGTCAGCGATGCGGAGCGGAACTCCGCGATCGACGCTCTGGGGGAGCATCTGTCGGCCGGTCGGCTGACGATCGACGAGTACGGCGACCGGAGCGCGCGCGTCACGGTCGCACGGACGGCCGGCGACGTGGCCGCGCAGTTCCACGACCTGCCGGAGCCGCATCCTGCGCTCCCCTCGGTCGACGGGCCCGGCGCGTCGCTATCGGCGTCGGGGCGGACCGGTGGCGCCGTCTCGTCGGTCCGGTCCGCGGCACCCGCCGTCGAACCGGGCGGGGCGACACTGGACACCCGCAGCGCCGCGCAGAAGCTGGTCGCGGCCGCGGCCGCGGCGTCGGTCTTCGTCGCCCTCGCACTGTTCTTCATGACGGGACTGTGGTATTGGTTCCTGCTGATTCCCGCGATCTCCGCCATCGCCGGGAGCATCTGGGGACCGGACTGGAAGGACAGCGGCCCGCCCGCGCCACCCGATCGTCGCCGGCTGGAGTGACCGGCGCAGGATCACAGGATCAGCGCGGCGACCAGCAGTGCGATCTCCACCGGCAGGACCGCGAGGACGAGCCGGACGGCCGCCGGCCGCAGCACGCCCCACCGGACCCGGGAACGTCCGGGGATGGCGGCACCGAACGCGGCCAGTTGGTGGATCAACGGCAGCAGCAGCACCAGCGCCACCAGCCCGCCGTCGATCGTCGGGCCGTCCGCGGCCACCCGGTAGCCGACCAGCCCCAGCAGGAACACGACGGTCGTCGCCCCACCCGGCGCGAACGTGACGGCGACGACCAGCAGCAGCATCACGACGCCGACGACCGTGGTCACTCCGGCCTGCGGCGCGCCGAGCATCGCGACGGTCGCCGCGGCGGACGCGGCCAGCAGCAGCGCCACCCGCAGCCCCCA
>CAZIIX010000095.1:3721-8632 GCA_964539345.1 uncultured Actinomycetes bacterium
ATGCCCTGGCCGCGCAGCCGGTCGAAGCGCAACTCGCGTTCGATGGTGAGCACACGCAGATGATCCACGTCGTCCGCGGTGGCATGCCGCAACATGCCGGTGAGCGGGACGGTGTCGATCACGATCACCTCGTGGCCGCGTGCCCGGCAGTCCAGCGCCGCCTCGAACGCACCCTCGGTCACCATGGGCGAGCACCACACCACCACCTGCCCCGGGCGCAGTCCCCACAGTGACACGTCGAGCGGGCGCTGCCGGCGGTCGTCGAGCATGGCCAGGGTGTGCCGGATGCGTTGCAGCTGGCGGTTTCCGGTGCCGGCCCGCACGGTGCGGCGGGGCACGGTCGCCGTGACCAGGCCGACCCGATCGCCCTGGCCGAGGTGGGCGGAGGCCACGGCGGCGGCCGCCGCCACGGTGAGATCCAGACTGGACGCGCGGCGCTGCCGCTCCCGCTCGCGCCGCAGGGCGGGGCCGGGACGGCCGCGGCGTTCGGCGGCCGCCTCGATCGCCTGCCGCACCGACCGGCGCACCCGGCCGGCGGCGACGGCGACCGCTCCCACCGGCGCGGGCGGGCGGCGTGGCACCAACAGGGCCGACAGGTCCAGGCAGATCATCAGCTCCACGTCCGCGTCGGACAGGGTGCGGCGTGTGTAGAGCCGCTGGTGCCGGGCGTAGGCACGCCAGTGGATCGAGCGGAGCCGGTCGCCGGGTGCGAACTCGCGCAGGTCCACCAGGTCGCTGCCCTGACCGGGGCGGCGGCTGACGTGTGCGCCGGCCCAGCCGCCGAGGATCGGCGGCAGCCGCAACGGCGCGATCGCCGCCACCGCGGGAAGGATGACCTCGCTGTGGGTTCGGCCGCGGACGACCGGGCCGGTCCGGTACAGCGCGTCCGGGCCCAGGCCGAGCGTGTCCGGGCGGGCGATGGTCGTCGTCCCCCAGGTGCTGGCGTCGAACGTGGTGCGCACCGTTGCCGTGGCCGGCCCGCCGGGCACGGCGGCCAACCAGCCGATCGGCCCGGTGTCCCGGCCGGGCTGGGCCACCAGCGCCATCTCCACCCCGTCCGTGCCGGTGACCGTGGTGAGCAGGTCCGCCGTGGTGCTGCCGAACGACGTCTGGTCGACCAGGGTGGTCGCGCGCGGTGTCGCACTGCCGAGCAGCGGCCTGGTCGCCAGCAGGGCGGCGATCCAACCGATGGCGAGCGGGGCGGCAAGGGCGACGACATCGGGTCGCCCGGTGGCGATGCCGACGCCGGCCGCCAGGACGACGACGGCAGGGGCCCGATACCAGGCGGCGGTGCGCCGCCAGGCTCCGGCGCGGCGGGCACCCATCGGCGCGGGGCGCGGCCGCCCAGGCTCCGTCATACCTCCGGGTGCTCCGCGATCCGCTCGGCGGGCGGCGCCGTCACCGACGAGAGCAGTTGCGATACCACGGAATCCGCCACGGTCGATTCCGCGTACGCCTGCAGCGTCAGCACCAGGCGATGCGGCCAGGCGGCCGGGGCGACCTGTTTGACGTCCTCGGGAAGGACATAGCCGCGACCGGCCAGCACCGCCCAGGATCGCGCCAGCAGCAGCAGCGCCTGGGTGCCGCGCGGGGAGATCCCGACCTCGACCGACGGGTGCTTCCGGCTCGCGCGTGCCAGGTCCACGCAATAGCCCATCACGTCCGGGTCCACCCGCACCTGCTCGACCGAGCGCTGCAGCAGCTGCAGACCTCGGGCATCGGTGACCGGTGGGACGACCGGGTCGCCGGAGGCGCGCTCGACGCGGCGGCGGAGCATCTCCTGTTCGGCGTCCCCGGACGGGTACCCCAGGCGCAATCGCACCAGGAATCGGTCGAGCTGGGCCTCCGGGAGCGGGTAGGTGCCTTCGTATTCGATCTGGTTCGCCGTCGCGATCACGTGGAACGGCTGCGGCAGCCGGTGGGTGCGTCCCTCCACGCTGACCTGCCCCTCCTGCATGGCCTCCAGCAGCGCCGACTGCGTCTTCGGCGGCGTGCGGTTGAGTTCGTCGGCCAGCAGCAGTCCGCAGAACACCGGGCCGGCCTGGAAATGGAACTCGCCCTGCCCGGGGTGATAGAGGTACGAGCCGGTGATGTCGGCGGGAAGCAGGTCGGGGGTGAACTGCAGGCGGCGGAAATCCAGCCCCAGGGCGCCGGCCAGCGACCGCGCCAGCAGCGTCTTGCCCAGCCCGGGATTGTCCTCGATGAGCACATGTCCGCCCGCGAGGATCGCCGCCAGGCACATGCGGAGCGCCTCGCCGTGCCCGACGACGGCGGCTCCGACCGCGTCGACGATGGCCGCCGCGCGGCTCGACACGTCGGCCGCGGACAGTGGTCGCTCGTCCTGGTGGGCCGATGCGGCAGCGCCGCCGTGCGCCGGTGTGGCCGCGGGCTGCGCCGCGCCGCCGGGGAGTGCCGATGCGGGTGGTGGAGTCGTCACCGTGGGGATCCTTCCGGACGTGGGCGGCGCACGGCCCGACGCGGGGCTCGGCGCGGGGCGCCGGCGAGGCCGGCGAGGACGGGGTTGCGGACGGGCGCCGGTGACTGCGGGGTCGACTCGACGCCGAGTCGGGCAATGGTGTGGCACAGCGCCGGGATCGCGGCGACGGTCCGCCGCGGATCGGCGTCGGCGCCGGTGAGCAGCGCGTAGTCCCGCCGGCCGACCAGACGGCGGGCCGCTGCGGAACCGGGGTCGATCCCGCGCCGGCGGAGCAGTTCCTGGGCGAGGGCCCACAACCGCGGCCGCAGGTAGTCGGCGAACCACTCGGACGACTGGCGCGCGCCGATCAGACCGGGCACCTCCCAGGAGGTCGGCGTGCGCGTCGTGGCCAGCGGCACGTCGTAGTACCAGACCGGGCTGGCCACCGCGAGCGAGACGATGACGGCCCACAGCGCGCCGGCCCCCGCCACCCCGATGACGGCGGCGCGCCATGCCGGCACGCCGGCGGCGACCATCCCGGCGGTGCCGAGCACCAGGACGATGACGGGCCAGGCGAGATGGCGCCACCACCGCGACGGGCCGTCCTCGTCGAGCGGGATGGGTTCGGCGGGTCGGGTCGACGCCGCAGGCCGGCGGGCGGTGTCCTCGTGTCCGGCCAGCTCGCGGCCCACTGCGCGGCGGCGGCTCCCGGCGGGGCGCGTCATCGGTGCCGCCCCGGTGTGCGGTCGGCGCCGGGCGGGCCGGCGGTCTGCTTCTGCCGCTCGGCGGACGGGCGGAGCCGCCAGGCATCGACCAGCGCGCGGACCGCGGCACGGGCCTGCTGGGCGGCACTGGGATCCAGGGCTCGGACATCGAATCGCGCGCGGTGATAGAGGTGCAGCAGCACCTCGGCGGCCCCGGCGGCGGCCCCGGCCCGGTCGTCGGCCGCACTGGCGGCGTCCCCGGCACCATCGCCGGCAGACCCGTCGCCGGCCGGCATGTCGACGCTGCCGAGGCGTGCGGTCAGCGCGGCGAGGAATTCGGTCGGCGTGTTGGCCGGGCGCCGCCCGTGCCCGAGCTGCGCCGCGGCACGCTCCAGCACGGTCCACGAGGCGATGATGTCGTCGGCCGCTCGCTCCGGATCGAACGTGCGCGCGTCGGTCGCGTCCGTCTCCGGCTCGGGGGTGGCCCAGCCGATCGACAGCGAGCCGGACGGCGGCGCGGCGGCGGCCGCCGGTGGCCTCGTCATGCGGTACTGCAGCCGCCGCAGGGCGCGGAGGAGCGCCAGCACCAGGAACAGGACCACCAACCCGGCCAGGATGCCGCCGACCCACCACAGCCAGCTGCCGTCCGGGCCCTGCCCCGGTTCGGTCGCGACCGTCGGCATGGTCGGCCGCGTCATGGTGATCTCGGGCGGCGGAGCGGGCCTGTCCGGCGGTGACGTCGGCGGGTGCGCGCGGAGCGGGCCGACCCGGGCGGCGACGATCGCCAGGCCGACGAGCAGCACGGCGACCATGGCCAGCAGCAGGGCGGTCGCCCACCGGGGCACCTCCCGGCCGCGCCGGCGTGGCGGCGGATCCTCGTCATCCCGGCCGTGCCGCATCGCCCGATCGCCGGGCCGCTGCGGTGCGATCACGTGGCGGGGGCGGACAGTCGGTCACGCACCTCCGGCGCCTCGAGGCGTACCTTGTCGGCCGACACATCGTCGGGTTCGTCCTGCGACTGGCGCTCCGCGGCGACACGGGCGCAGTACGAGTCGATCTCGGCCCGGGACCGGCGTGTCGACCACCCCAGGACGCCCCCCATGATCTCGGCGACGCGCGGTGCGGTCTCGGTGCCGCGGTGCGCGTATTCGATCGAGATGCGGGTCCGGCGCGCGAGCACGTCCTCCACGTGCAACGCCCCCTCGTGCGTGACCGCGTACAGCGCCTCGACCTGGAGGTAGTCCGGCGCCCCGGGCAGCGGCGCCAGCAGGGTGGGGTCGCCCTCCGCCAGGGCCAGGACCTCGTGGACCAGGCTGCCGTAGCGGCGCAGCAGGTGCTTGATGCGGTACGGGTGCACACCGGCGGAGTGCGCGATCTGATCGGCCTGGTTGACCAGCGCGTGGTAGCCCTCGGCCCCGACCAGCGGGACGTCCCGGGTGCAGGACGGGTTGACCCGTCCGGACAGGTCCTCGGCCGCCGCATCGACGGCGTCCGCGGCCATCACCCGATAGGTGGTGTACTTGCCGCCGGCGATCGCGATCAGGCCGGGCGCCACCCGCGCGACGGCGTGCTCGCGCGAGAGCTTGGACGTCTCGTCGCTCTCCCCGGCGAGCAGCGGCCGCAGGCCCGCGTACACGCCTTGGATGTCGTCCCGCGTGATCGGCGTGACCAGCACGTCGTTGACATGCGAGAGCAGGTAGTCGATGTCGGCGGAGGTGGCCGCGGGGTGGGCCAGATCCAGGTTCCAGTCGGTGTCGGTGGTGCCGATGATCCAGTGCGCCTTCCACGGGA
>CAZIIX010000096.1:0-8511 GCA_964539345.1 uncultured Actinomycetes bacterium
CGCGTGCGGGTGGAGTCCTCGAAGAAGAGGTTGACGACGGTGCGGCCGCGCAGCGTGGGCAGCTTGCGCACCTCGCGCCCGGCGATGGCCTCGTCGATGCGCTCGGCGGTGTCCAGCACGGCGATCGCGGCCTCCCGGCTCAGGTCGGCGGCGGAGAGCAGATGCCGTGGCAGAGCGGCGGTCCCGGCAGGCACCGGTGCGGCCGCGGTCATGCGGCACGCACCACGTACACCGCGTCGGACCCGTCCGTCTCGGCGAGCTCGACCGCGACGTCGTCGTCGAAGGCGGTCGGGATGTTCTTGCCCACGTAGTCGGCGCGGATGGGTAGCTGCCGGTGCCCGCGGTCCACGAGGACCGCGAGGCGGATCGCGGCCGGGCGCCCGTGGTCGCGCAGTGCATCCATCGCGGCGCGGATGGTGCGGCCGGAGTAGAGCACGTCATCGACGAGGACGACGATGATGTCGTCCACCCCGGCCGGTGGCATGTCGGTGGCGGACAGCGCGCGTGGTGGGCGGCCGCGCAGGTCATCCCGGTAGAGGGTGATGTCCAGTGCCCCCGTCGGCACGTCGTGGCCGGCGAACCGGCCCATGCGCTCGGCCAGTCGCTGGGCGAGCGGCACGCCGCGGCTGGGGATGCCGACCAGGAGCACGTCGGCGTCGCCCACGCTCTCCAGGATCTGATGGGCGATGCGGTCGATGGTGCGGCGGATGTCCGCGGCGGACAGGATGACCGCTCGGGTGTCAGCGCCGTGGTCGGCAACGGTGGAGGGGCCGATGGCGGAATCGCCGGTCTGGTGCGGGCGCGGACGCGCCATGATCAGACCTCCTTCCCCGCCTCACTGGACGGCTTTAAAGGATGTCATTGTCGCCAATACTAGCAATCGTTCCTTGTCGACCCTTCCCCTACCCCGGCGGGCAGGGCATGCTGGATGGCCAGCGGCGGCGCGGGGCCGCGCGCGGCGGACGGGAGCTCTCATGCAGCGAATCACCCCCCACCTGTGGTGCGCCGGCACCGCCGCCGAGGCGGGTGCGTTCTACGCGTCGGTCCTGCCGGACTGCACGTGGCGGGTGGCGGCACGGTACCCGGACACCGAGATTCCCGAGGCCCAGCGCGATCTCGCGGGGGCGGAGTTGCTCGTCGAGGTGACGATCGCGGGCTATCGGCTGCGGCTGATCAACGCCGGCGGCGAGTTCCGGCCGAATCCGTCGGTGTCCTTCCTCGTCACCATCGATCCGCGGCAGCAGGGCCCCGGCGAGACGGCGCGGGAGGCCATCGACCGGATGTGGGCGGCGCTCTCCGACGGCGGCACGGTCCGCATGGAGCTCGGCAACTACCCGCACAGCCCGCACTATGGGTGGGTGGAGGACCGGTACGGCGCGAACTGGCAGCTGCTGCTGGTCCCGCCGGAGGTGGCCGACGGCGACGCCGCGCCGGCACAGCTGATCACCCCACACCTGATGTTCACCGGCCCCGACCCGCACGCGCGAGAGGCGATCGACTTCTACACGTCACTGTTCGACGATGCCGCGCCCGGCACGCTGCTGCCGTACCCGCCGGGCAGCGATCCGTTCGCGGGCGACGCGCCGGGGTCGAACGGCGCATCGGGGTCGCTGATGTTCGCCGACTTCACCCTGACGGGGCTACGGTTCTCCGCGGCCGACGGTGGGAACATGCACGGGTTCACGTTCTCGCCCGGCGTATCGCTGCAGGTGGACTGCGACGATCAGGGCGAGATCGACCGGCTCTGGACGGCCCTGTCCGCCGTGCCGGAGGCGGAACGATGCGGCTGGCTGGTGGATCGGTTCGGCGTCAGCTGGCAGATCGTGCCCGCCGCACTCGGCCGCCTGCTGCAGCGACCCGGCGCCTACCAGCGGATGCTGGGCATGACCAGGCTCGTCATCGCCGAGATCTGACTGCCACCCCGGGGGGCGCATCACTGGGCACCGAGGTTCGCTAACAGGTACTGTGTGGTTACTGTGCGTGGCGGTTTTGGTAACGTTCAGGCCCGCCGCGTCATACGACCGCAGCAGTCGCGTTAGGAGACACGTATGGCTGGAGATTACGCACGTGCGCTCGGGGCACGGCTGCGCGCGATCCGTGTGCAGCAGGGCATGAGCCTGCACGCGGTGGAACAGAAGTCCGAGGGCCGCTGGAAGGCCGTCGTCGTCGGATCGTACGAACGCGGCGATCGCGCCGTGACCGTGGCCAAGCTCGCCGAGCTGGCCGATTTCTACAACATCCCGGTCGCGGAGCTGCTGCCGGATCAGCAGGCCGGCCGGCGCGGGGCCCCCTCGGCGAAGATCGTCATCGACCTGCGGCTGCTGTCCGATCTGCCCGCCGAGAAGGCCGGGCCGCTCGCCCGCTACGCCGCCGCGATCCAGTCGCAGCGCGGTGACTACAACGGCAAGGTCCTCACGATCCGCGCCGAGGATCTGCGGTCACTGGCCGTCATCTACGACATGACCCCGGAGGAGTTGGCGAACCAGTTGGTCGAATGGGGCGTGCTGCCCGAGGACACCGAGGTCTGACGGCCGACTAGCCCTCGGCCGCGCCGGGATCGGCGCGGCCGGCGCGCGACTGCCGCAGTTGCGGCGCGATCGCCACGATCTGGGCCAGCACCCCGTTGACGAACCGGGGCGAGGAGTCCGTGGACAGTGACTTGGCCAGTTCGACCGCCTCGTCGACGGCGACCGGCGCATCGAGCCCGTCCACATAGAGCAGCTCGTACATGCCGATGCGCAGGATCGCCCGGTCGACCGCCGGCATCCGGCCGAGTGTCCAGCCGATGGCATGCTGGCTGATCAACTCGTCGATGGCGGTCCGCTCCCGCACGATCCCACGCACGAGCCCCTCGGCGTAGTCGCCCAACGCGGGCGCGTCGGTGTCGGCCAGCCGCTCGTCCAGCACGTCCAACGCGTCCACATCGCGCGCTTCCGCGGCGTAGAGGATGTCCAGAGCGCGTTTCCGTGCTTTCGACCGAGCAGCCATGGGAGTTCTTCGATCCTCGAGTCGGCGTGATTGGGTGGTGATGGGCGCACCCGGCCGCGCCGCGTGGGACCCGCGGGTGGTCAGCCCGAGACGCGGCTGAGGTAGGCGCCCGTGCGGGTGTCGACCTTGATCTTGTCGCCGGTGTTCAGGAACAGCGGCACCTGGATCTCCGCGCCCGTCTCCACCGTCGCCGGCTTGGTGCCCCCGGTCGACCGGTCGCCCTGCAGACCAGGGTCGGTGTGCGAGATCGTCAGCTCCACCGAGGCGGGCAGTTCGACGTACAGCACCGTGCCCTCGTGGGTGGCGACGATCGCCTGCTGGTTGTCCAGCAGGTAGTTGGCCAGGTCGCCGATGATCGAGGCGGGGATGTTGATCTGGTCGTAGGTGTCGCCGTCCATGAACACGTACGAGTCGCCGTCCGCGTACAGGTAGGTCATGTCGCGGCGGTCCACGGTCGCGGTCTCGACCTTGACTCCGGCGTTGAACGTGCGGTCCACGGTCTTGCCGGACAGCACGTTCTTCAGCGTCGTGCGCACGAAGGCCGGTCCCTTGCCGGGCTTGACGTGCTGGAACTCGACGATGGTCCAGAGCTGACCGTCGATGTTGAGCACGAGGCCGTTCTTGAAGTCACTGGTGGAGGCCATAGGGGAACCCTGGGGTCCTTTCGGTTGTCGCCGGGTGACCGCTGCGTCTGGCGCCCGTCACAGCACCACGAGGTCACGCGGAGTCAACGTCAGTGGCACGAATCCCGCCGGTGTGACCACGCCGCAGTCCTCGATGCGGACTCCGCCGCGGCCCGGAAGGTAGACCCCCGGCTCGACGGTGACGGTCATGTCGCGCTTCATAATACCTGCGGCCGACGATGCGAACCACGGCGCCTCGTGCACCTCCAGGCCGACGCCGTGGCCCAGTCCGTGGCCGAAGTGCTCGCCGTGACCAGCGGCGACGATCACCTCGCGGGCCGCCGCGTCGACGTCCGCCAGCGCCGCGCCCGGGGTGGCCGCATCGCGTCCCGCCTGTTGTGCCGCGGTGACCAGCGCGTGCAACTCGCTCTGCCAGTCCGCGGGCGGCCCCAGCACCATGGTGCGGGTCATGTCCGAGTGGTAGCCGCCCACCACGGCCCCGAAATCGATCTTGAGCAGGTCGCCGGCGGCCAGCGGCCGGTCCGTCGGCTGGTGGTGCGGGATCGAGCTGTGTTCGCCGGCGGCGAGGATCGTCGGGAACGACACGTCCTGCGACCCCATCCGGCGCATGCGCTCGTCGAGTTCGAGTGCCAGCTCGCGCTCGGTGTGCCCGGGGCGGAACCGCTCGGTCGCGATCATCACATCCAGTGCGGCGTCGGCGATCTCGCAGGCCGCCTGCAGGGCCCGCACCTCTTCCGGGTCCTTGATGACACGCAGCGTCTCCACCAGCTGCTGGACGCCGGTCAGCTCCGCGTGGGCCGCGGCGTCGCGCATTGCGGCGTAGGCCGCCACCGTGACGTGTTCGTTCTCGTACCCGACGCGCGAGCGGTCCGGCACGTCGCGCAGCAGCGGCAGGTCGACGGGCCGGTCGATGGCGACCCGCATGTCCGGGGCCTCGGCGCGCACCTGCTCGGCATAGCGGAAGTCGGTGCAGATCACCGTCGCGTCCTCGCCCTCGGCGGCGACGAGGAGCGCTGCGTTCGACCCGGTGAAACCGGTCAGGTACCGGATATTCACCAGATCGGTGACCAGCAGGAAGTCCAGTCCCTCGGCCGCCACCCGATGACGCAGTTCGTCGCGGCGGGTGGCGTGCGGGAACGACAGGGTCGGCGGGTCGGGATGCGCGTTCACGTGATCGATCGTAGGGATTGCCGCATAGTCCGTGGGCCGATATATTTCACGGAATGGCGAGCAGGTCGGTGTCCGAACAGGTCTTCTTCGTGCTGACGGCGCTCGCGTCCGGCCCACTGCACGGGTACGCGATCCTTCGCGAGGTCAGCACGATCACCGAGGGCCGGCTGCTGCTCCGGGTCGGCACGCTGTACGGGATCCTCGATCGGCTCAGCGGGTCCGGTGCGATCGAGGTGGACCGGGAGGAGGTGGTCGACTCGCGGCTGCGCCGCTACTACCGGCTCACCGGCGACGGCCAGCACCTACTGACCCGCGAGGCGGCCCGGCAGGCGGCCAATGCGCGCATCGCCACGGCCCGGCTGCGGCCGTCCGGCGGCGCGGTGCAGCCGGGTCGGCCATGACGGAGGATCCGACGACCGGCGACGCCCCGACGAGTGGCCCGTCGACGAGCGCCGACCGTCCGACGCCCGGTGATGCCCCGACCCCGCTGGAGCAGCGCTACCGCCGGCTGCTGCGCCTCCTCCCCCGCGCCTACCGCGATGTTCGGGCCGACGAGATGGTCGCGGTGTTCCTGGCACGGGCGCGGCTGGCCGATCCGGAGAACTACGACCTCACCGTCAAGTACGGCGGACCGGGCTGGGCGGAGACCTGGTCGGTGATCGCGCTGGCGCTGCGGTTGCGCTGGGCGGATCCGACCGGACCGGATCGGTTCCGGCTGCGGGCGCGGGCGCTGCGGGGCGCTACGCTGGCCTGCCTGACCGTGGTGGCGGTGCTGGCCGTGGAGGGGCTGCTCGGCCGCCTGTGGACGGCGTTGTGGTGGCACGATTCCGCGCCGTCGGGCACAGCGGCACTGCGCGTCGGCGAGCCAGCGCATCCGGTCTGGACCTGGGTGCGCCAGTGGGTGTTCGTGCTGTGGATCGGCGTGCTCGCGTTGGCGCTGGTGCGCCGCCCGTCGGCGCGTCGCTGGGCCGCGGCGCTGGCGGCAGTGCCGGTGGCGGTGGGGTTCGCCACCGGTGCGATCGCTCCCGTCTGGCAGGTGCGATCCGCGGTGGATCTCGTCATCGGGCTCGCCGTGATCGCCGGCCTGCTGCTGATGGGCACCGCCCGGCCGGACGGGCCTGCGCCGTCGCGGACGACCGATCATCGGTCGGCCACGCCACACACCCGGCTGCTGCCGCGCTCGGCTCGCGGATACCTCGTCACCGGTGCGGCATTGTTCGCGATCTACGAGGCGATCGCGGTGGCCGCCTGGCTGACGCTACTGCCGCTGCCCGACGCGGGCGACATCCCGCTGTGGGTCGCGATCGCCTCGGTCACGTTCCTCTCGAACTCCGGGTTCTGGTTGATGGCCGCCCTCGCGGCCGGTGCGGTGACCGCGGTGCGACGACGGCGCGGCGGGCCGGTGGGAGTCGGCTCGCTCGCCGCCGTGGCCGCCGTCGCCGGCGCGGCGCTGGCGACCCACCTGGCGACGCTGGTCGATGTGTGGATCCCGCTGTCCCGTCAGGGGAGCGGCTTGTTCGGTATCCCCGACTGGTCCGTGTGGCTCACCGTTCTGATTCAGTCCGCGCTGCTGGTCGTGATCGGCGCGGCGGCGTCGGCCGCGATGGCCCGACGGATCCGCACGCTCGCGCCGGTGTCCTACGCCGGGTCGCTGGGCTCCCCGCGGTGAACCCGATGGAGCGATCGGCGGCCGCGAACCGAAGCTACACATGCTACTGTATGTGTATGTCCACGATGGGGCGTCGGCTGCAGATCCTGCTCGATGACGAGCGCTATCGCAGCCTCGCCGCCGAGGCGGAGTCCAGCGGTCGCAGCATCGCGGCGCTGATCCGCGAGGCCATCGACATCCGCGCGAATGCCGGGGCGGTGGGGCGTCGCGCCGCTGGTCAGCGGTTGCTGGATTCTGCCGATCCGATCGCCGACCCCGCCGCGCCGGGCCAGCCCGACTGGTCCGAGGTAAAGGCGGAGATCGAGGGCGAGCTGGCCGCTCGCCTGCCGTCGCCGTGACGCCGACGCGCGTCCTGCTCGATACTGCGGTCGTCGCCTACGCGATCGGCGGTGCACATCCGATGCGCCACCCGTGCCGCCGCATCATCGCCGCCGTCGCCGAAGGGCGACTCCGCGCCGACGCCTCCGTCGAGCTGGTCCAGGAGCTGCTGTTCCACCGGTTGCGGCGCACCGACCGTGCCGTCGCCGTCCGGCAGTCCCGCGATGCCGCCCGACTGTGCCACCTGCACCCCTTCGACGATGCCGTGCTCGCCCAGGCACTCGATCTGGTCGGTGCGCACGACCGGATCGGCGGACGGGACGCGATCCATGCCGCGACCGCCCTGGTCCACGGCGTGCGAGCCGTCTGCTCGCCGGACCTGGCCTTCGACGGGATCGCGGGCATTGAGCGGTGGGATCCGGCCGACCTGGCCACACGCCTCGACGGAGGCACGTCCGACTGACCACCGGGAAACGCCCGACCTCCGCGGGCGGAGCCCGCCGTCCGCCGGTGTCGGGCCGCCGGCTCAGCCGCAGACGGCGCCGGTGGCCGCGGATTGCACCAGTTTGGCGTACTTGGCCAGCACCCCGCGGGTGTAACGCGCCGGCAACGGTTCCCATCCCTGCCGGCGGCGGGCCAGTTCCTCGTCATCGACGAGCAGGTCGAGGGTGCGCTCGGCGACGTTGAGCCGGATCCGGTCGCCGTCCCGGACGAACGCGATCGGGCCGGCGTCCACCGCCTCCGGCGCGACGTGACCGATGCACAGCCCGGTGGTGCCGCCGGAGAACCGCCCGTCGGTGAGCAGCAGCACGTCCTTGCCGAGCCCGGCGCCCTTGATCGCCCCGGTGATGGCCAGCATCTCGCGCATCCCCGGGCCGCCCTTGGGGCCCTCGTAGCGGATGACGACGACATCGCCGGCGGTGATCGTGCCGTCCTCCAGCGCGTCCAGCGCGCCGCGTTCCCGGTCGAAGACCCGTGCGGTGCCGGTGAACTCGTCGACGTCGATGCCGGCGGTCTTGACCACGGCGCCCTCCGGCGCCAGCGACCCGCCGAGGATCGTGATGCCGCCGGTGGCGTGGATCGGGTTCGCCAGGGCGCGCAGCACCTTGCCGTCGATGTCCGGCGGGTCGAGCTCGGCGAGGTTCTCCGCCATGGTCCGGCCGGTGACGGTCAGGCAGTCGCCGTGCAGCAGCCCCGCGTCCAGCAGCGCCTTCATCACCACCGGCACCCCGCCGATGCGATCGACGTCGACCATGACGTGCCGCCCGAACGGTTTGACGTCCGCCAGGTGCGGCACCCGCTCGCCGATGCGCACGAAGTCGTCCAGGGTCAGGTCGACCTCGGCCTCGTGGGCGATGGCCAGCAGGTGCAGCACGGCATTGGTGGACCCGCCGAACGCCATCAGCACCGAGATCGCGTTCTCGAACGCCTTCTTCGTCATGATCTGGCGCGCGGTGATGCCCTGCCGCAGCATGCCCACGACGGCCTCGCCGGATCGATGTGCGAAGTTGTCCCGGCGGCGGTCGGTGGCCGGCGGGGCCGCGCTGCCGGGCAGCGACATGCCCAGCGCCTCGGCGGCGCTGGCCATGGTGTTCGCGGTGTACATCCCGCCGCAGGCGCCCTCTCCGGGGCAGATCGCCCGTTCGATCGCCTCCAGGTCGGAGTGCGGCATCAGGCCGCGCGCGCAGGCCCCGACGGCCTCGAACGCGTCGATGATCGTGA
>CAZIIX010000097.1:0-8471 GCA_964539345.1 uncultured Actinomycetes bacterium
AGCGGCCACCCGCCGGGCGCCGACGGCATCCTCGCCGCGGGCATCCGCCTGGCGATCCTGGTGACCGGCGCGATCGGGGCGCTGGCCGTGATGTCGCTGATCGCCCGGCGGCGGCTACCGGTGCTGACCTACGTCGGGAGCGGATCGTTCTACATCTACATCCTGCACCCGCTGCTACTGCAGCCATTGCGCAACTTCGACCTGATTCCGTCGCTGGACAGCGACCTCGGAGCCATCGCGTTCCTGCTGGCATGCGGCCTGATCGCGGTCGTCCTGGGATCCCGACCGGTCCGGGCAGCCACTCGTTGGCTGATCCAACCGCGGTACACCTGGCCGTTCGATCTGACCTTCCTGCCGCCGCCGACCGGGTCGCCGCATGAGCACGACCAGTTCCGGTACGCGATGGTCGCGCGGAACTACTGATCCCGCTCGCCGACCACCGCACGACTACACAGAGTAAATTTGAGCCGGTTACCCGATTCGGCCGACGTTTTCCCCGTCGTTGATGACAAAGCCGTTACTTTCTGATGTTTCCGTCGAGGCCGACTTGGCCAACCGGTTTCACGATGGGATAGCATCTCGCGAAATGCGTTAACGCTCCGTGTGCGCGCCAGCACGTGCGCGGTGGTCCACGGCAGCACCAATCCGACCAAGGAGAGGCATGAGAAAGAAGTGGTGGGCGGTAGCGGCGGTGGCCGTTGCTGCGTTGACGTTGAGCGCGTGCGGCGCCGATGTGGAGAGTGACGCCGACGGGGCATCCCCGGAACCGGCCACTGACACGGGATCGGCCGACGCCAGCGGTGATACGGCGGCGACCGGCGCGGCATCGGACGGTGACGAGATCATCATCGGCGGCTCGCTCTGCCTGACCGGCATCCAGGCCCCGCTCGACGAACAGATCAAGCTCGGCGTCGAGCTGGCCGTCGACGAGTTCAACGCCAATGGCGGCGTGCTCGGTAAGCAGGTCAGCTTCGTCAACCTCGACGGCAAGAGCGACCCGGTCGTGGTCGGCAACAACGGCGAGCAGCTGGTCGAGATGGGCGCCGATGCGATCATCACCCCGGCCGACTTCGACTTCGGCGGCCCGGCGGCGCGCGCCGCCCAGGAGGCCGGCATCGTCGGGATCTCCCCGGGTGCCTCGTCGCCGTTGTTCGGCTCCGACACACTCGGCGACAAGCAGTTCACCATCGCGACCTGGAACACCACCATGGGCGCCGCGGCGGCCGAATGGTCCTTCGAGAAGGGCTGGCGCAACGCCTATGTCGTGACGGACACGTTCATCGACTACACGAAGTCGCTGAGCGAGTACTTCATCGCCACCTGGGAGCACCTGGGCGGCGAGGTCGTCGCCGAGGACACCTACACGCAGGGCGACCAGGACTTCTCCGCCCAGCTGCAGCGGCTGCGCGGGGTGGTCGACGACGTCGACGTCATCTTCGTCTCGTCCTACATGCCCGACCTCGGCCTGATCATCCGCGACATTCGCGCCGCGGGCATCGATCTGCCCATCGTCGGCGGGGACTCCTACGACGACCCGGAACTGTGGGAGGTGCTCGGCTCCGACTACGGCAATGACGTCACCTACGCGACCCACGCCTTCCTGAGCGAGGAGGCCAACCCGCTGGTGCCGGCGTTCATGGAGCTCTACAACGACAAGCATGGCGAGGACCCGGAGACCGCGCTCGTGGCCATCGGCTACGACACCGCACGCACGGTCCTGCTCGCCATGGAGGAGGCCGGCACGACGGACGGCGCGGCGGTCGCGAAGAAGATGACCGAGATCGAGTACGAGTTGCTCAGCGGCAAGCTGCAGTGGTCCTCGGCGGAGGACGGGCATGAGCCGCAGAAGGAATCCGCCATCGTGTCACTCGAGGGTGGGGAGATCCACTTCGACCAGTGGCTCAAACCGGAATGGGCTCCCGCTCCGTGAGCCCACTGCCCACTAGCGAGGGGCTCATCGCGACCGAGATCGTCATGGACTTCTCCGGTCTCCGCGCGCTCGACCGCGTGAGCCTCTCGCTGGGCAGGTCCGAGATCCTGGGCCTGATCGGGCCGAACGGGTCCGGCAAGACCACGCTCGTCAACGTCCTTGCCGGCGCGCTCACCCCGACCGCCGGCTCGGTGTCGATCGACGGCCGTGACATGACAGGGCGCCCGCCACAGGCGATCTCGCGCGCCGGACTGGTTCGCACATTCCAGACGGTCCGGCTGTTCGGCACGATGAGCGTGTTCGAGAACATCCAGCTCGGCGCGCTCGGTGCCGGGATCCGGCGCCGGATGGCGGCGCAGCGGGCCGACGAGCTGATCGAGAAGTTCGCCGTCCCGCATCTGCGGGAGGTCAACGCGGACGCGCTCTCCTACGGGCAGAAGCGCCGGATCGAGATCCTTCGCGCGCTGGCGACGGGGTGCAGCTACCTGCTGCTGGACGAACCGGCCGCAGGGCTGAACGAGGACGAGAGTCACGAGCTACTGGGCCAATTGGCCGACATCCCGGAGCGCTTCGGGTGCGGGCTGCTGATCATCGATCACGACATGAACCTGATCATGCGGCTGTGCCACCGGCTGCACGTGCTCAATCAGGGCCACACCATCGCCGAGGGCGATCCCGGCCAGATCCGCAACGACCCGGCCGTGGTCGAGGCCTATTTGGGCAGCCAGGCGTCCGCCGGTATCGAGCGCGCGCCCGAATCCGCGAAGAGTGGAGCCTGAATGAGTCTGCTCACGGTCGAGAACCTCCAGGTGCGGTACGGGGCCATCAGCGCCGTCAAGGGCGTGAGTCTGCAGGTGGCGGAGGGGGAGCTGGTCGCGATCGTCGGCGCCAACGGGGCGGGCAAGACCACCACCCTGGCCGCGATCGCCGGCGCACACCGGGTGCATGCCGGGGTGGTCCGCTTCGCCGGCTCCGTCATCAGCGGCCGCCCCAGCCACGACATCGCCCGCCGCGGAATCGCGCTGGTGCCGGAGGACCGGGGGATCTTCCCGAGCCTGACGGTGGAGGAGAACCTGAGCCTCGGCTCGTACTTCCAACGCGACAGGCGACAGTCGGCGCGTCGCAGGCAGTCCATCCTCGAGCGATTCCCCGTGCTGGGCGAGCGTGCGCACCAGGGAGCCGGCACCCTCTCCGGCGGGGAGCAGCAACAGCTGGCGATCGCCCGCGCGCTGCTCGGCGAACCGCGGCTGCTCATGCTCGACGAACCGTCCCTGGGACTCTCGCCCACGCTCGTCGACCGGATGTTCGACATCGTCCGCGACCTGCATGACGAGGGTGTGACGATCCTGCTGGTCGAGCAGAACGTGACGCGCGCACTCGAAATCGCCGACCGCGCTTACGTTCTCACGACGGGTGAACTGACGGCATCCGGTACGCCGGATGAGATCCGCGCGTCGGTCGACATCGCATCCGCCTACTTGGGCGGCGTCTAGCCCGCCGACAGGAACCTATCGATGAATGACATCCTCCAGTTCGTCGTGAACTCTCTGAGTCTCGGCAGCATGTACGCGCTGTTCGCGCTGGGCCTCGTGATGGTCTTCGGCATCCTGAAGCTGGTCAACTTCGCCTACGGCGAACTCATCATGATCGCCGGCTACACCTGGTACCTGCTGCAGGGGACGCTGATCCCGCTGCTGCTGGTGATCGTGGCGGCGGTCGTCGTGGCCTCGTTCACCAGCGTGCTCACCGAACGCGTCGCGTTCCGGCCCATCCGGTCGGACGGCATGAACGCCATGCTCGTCACCTCGTTCGCCGTCAGCACCCTGCTGCAGAACTCCGCGCTGGTGTTCATCTCGCCCCGGGCGCGGGCCGTGGGCGCTCCCACCTGGTTCCACCGATACCTCGACATCGGCGGCATCCAGATCTCCGTGATGGACATCGTCATCATCATCGTCAGCACCATGACCCTGTTCGCGCTGATGCTGGTGATGCGCAACACGCAGCTGGGCGTGACGCTGCGGGCGGCCGCCGACAACTTCAAGATGCTGCAACTGCTCGGAGTCAAGGCGAACCGGGTCATCGCCACGGCGTTCGCCATCAGCGGTGTGCTGGCCGGCATCGCCGGGTTCCTGTGGATCAGCCGGATCGGCTCGGTCAATCCCAGCATCGGGCTCGCCCCGCTGCTCGTCGCGCTCATCGCGATCGTGGTCGGCGGCATGAACAGCCTGTCCGGCGCGATCGCCGGCGGGTTCTTCATGGGCGTGGTCACGATCGCCCTGCAACTGCTGCTGCCGCAGAGCATGCTCGTCTTCCGCGACGCGTTCATCTTCCTGATGGTCATCTTGATTCTGGTGTTCCGGCCCGAGGGCATCATCAAGGGCCGGTTCGCCACGGAAAGGGTCGGCTAAGTGCAGATTCCCTCGCCCGCAGTGCTGCGGAAGAAGTTCCTGCCGATGGGCATCATGGTGGTGCTGTTCCTGGTGGTCGCCGTCGTCACCTCGCTGCTCGGGATCGCGCTGGTCGACCGCATCGTCACGGTGATGTTCATCAACCTGGTGTTCGTGCTCGGATTGCAGATGTTCATGGGCAACTCGGGCCTGCTCTCGTTCGGCCATGTCGGATTCATGGGGATCGGTGCGTACGCGTCGGCGATCCTGACGATCCCGGCCGGCCAACAGGCCATGGCGCTGCCCAACCTGTACGGCCCACTGGCGAACATCCACCTGGGATTCCTCCCGGCCGTGTTCACCGCCGCCGCCGTCGCCGCGCTGGTGGCCGCCATCGTCGGGTTGCCGCTGATGCGGCTGAGCGACATCGCCGCGGCGATCGCCTCCTTCGCGCTGCTGGTGATCGTGCACGTCGTCCTGTCCCAGTGGACCGCGGTCACCAACGGCCCGCGCACGCTGTTCGGGCTGCTCGAATACACCGACCTGTGGACCGCGGCGACCTGGGGGCTGGTCGCCATCGTCGCCGCCTTCGCGTTCAAGGAATCCACGCTCGGGATGAAGCTGCGGGCATCGCGGGACAACGTCCACGCCGCCGACTCGGTGGGCATCAGCGTCGTCCGGGCGCGCTGGATCGCCTTCGTCATATCGGCTTTCGTCTGCGGCATGTCCGGCGCGCTGTGGGCGCACTTCATCACCTCGTTCAAGCCGGACGCGTTCTACATGGCGATGACGTTCATCGTGCTGACCATGATCATCGTCGGCGGCCCGCGGACCGTGTCCGGCGCCGCCGTCGGCGTGCTGATCGTGACCATCGCGACGGAAGGCCTTCGGCTGACGGAGAACTCGCTCAGCCTCAGCGGCGCGCTGCCGTTCGACACCGTCGGGATGACGGAGGTATTGCTGGCCATCGTGCTCATCGTGATGCTGGCGTTCCGGCCCGGCGGGCTCATCCCGCGCGGTGAGCTCGGCGCCGGCGGGCGCCGGGCCCGCAGCAACGGGGACCCACCCGTGACTTCCAGCGTGCCCGTGACAACATCCGAAGGAGAGGGACACTGACCATGGAAACATTCCGTTTCGACGTCGCACCCGATGTCGACCCCGCCCGGCTCGTCTACACGTTCGGCGGCGCCGAGGCCCAGGCCCAGATCAAGCCCGGAACGGTCGTGGTGACCTCCACCGTCGACTGCTTCGCCGGCCGGCTCACGGCGGCGCGGCAGAAGCCGTCGGAGCACCTCGACACGCGATACCTCAACCCGCAGACCGGCCCGTTCTACGTCGAGGGCGCCGAACCCGGAGACACCCTGGCCGTCCACTTCGTGTCCATCGAACCGCGTTTCGACTGGGGCGTGAGCACGAACGTCCCGTACTTCGGATCACTGACCGGCACCGCGGACACCGCACTGCTCAACCCTCCGCTGCCGGAGGACACCTGGCTCTACCGGTTCGACCTGGAACAGCGCCTGGCCTACTACCAGGCCAACGAGAGCGAGACGCGCATCGCGCTCCCGCTGGATCCCATGCACGGCACCGTCGGCGTGGCACCGGCTCTCGGCGAAGCACGGTCCGCGCTGGCGCCGGGCAACTGGGGCGGCAACATGGACACGCCGGAGATGCGCGCCGCGGCCACGAGCTACTTCCGCGTCAACGTGCCGGGCGCGCTGTTCAGCTTCGGGGACGGCCACGCGCGCCAGGGGGAGGGCGAAACCTGCGGCGTCGCCGTCGAATGCGCCATGAACAGCGTCATCATCGTCGACCTGATCAAGGGTGGCGGGCCCGCCTGGCCGCGCCTCGAGAATGACGAGTACCTGATGACCACGGGTTCGACGAAGCCGCTCGAGGACGCGTTCCGGGTGGCCAACCTGGAGATGGTCAACTGGGTGGCCGAACTCCTCGGGCTCAGCACGATGGATGCCTACCAGCTGGTCTCGCAGACCAACCTGAACCCCGCCGGGAACGTCGTGGACACCGTCTACACCATGGTGTGCAAGGTGCCCAAGAAGCTGCTCGGCGAGGCGGCCCTGCGCGCGTTCGGCGGCCGGCACGCCACGCTGCGCAAGCAGGCGCAGGAGTGGGCCGTGGCGCAGTGACGGTGCCGCCCGGGCGTGGCCGCTCAGCCCATCATGGCCCCGCCCGGGCGTAGCCGCTCAGCCCGTCAAGGCCGCGCCCGGCACCCTGCCGTGCGTGACGGTATGCACCGGGGCGAGGTCGAACTGACCGATGTCGGTCAGCCCGTGCCGGGCGAGCAGCGCGGGATAGGCCGTGCGCGGTAGCAGCTGGTCGTCGATCCGTGCCTCGAAGAACTGGATTCCGCTCATCACCTGGCCGGGCGCGGACCGCAGGCCGTCCACCGTGTCGGGGAACGGGAAGTCGGAGATCACCAGGTAACCGCCCGGCTCCAGCGTCGCGACCAGGCGATCGGTGGCGGCGTCGATATCGCGGCACTCGTGCATCGAGATGTTGTTGATGACGGCGGCCACCGGAGCATCCAGGCGCAGTTCCTCCAACGGACTCTCGATCAGCTCGCAGCGATCGGACAGCCCGGCCCGCCGCACGCGATCGGCCGCGCGGCCGATCGAGAACGCGTCGCCGTCGACCCCCACGATCCGGCACTGCGGCAGGTGCGTCGCGAGCCGGACCAGCCCGGCCCCGGATCCGCAGGAGCTGTCCAGCACGGTACCGCCGGCCGCCAGTCGTTCGGTCAATCCCGGGATGCGCGCCAGGCCGTCGGGGATGAGCCGGGTGTAGAACGGTTGCCCGGTGCCGGCGACACCATCGATCCATGCCGGTCGACAGTCGGACCACCAGATGCGACGGCCGTCGGCGAGGCTGCGCTCGAACTCGTCGAACACCTCCGGTTGCTCGAGGACGGCGAAGACACCGCCGAGGAAGGCCGGATGCTCCTCGTCGAGCAGCAGACCGGCGACGTGCGGCGCCAGGCGCACCGTCTCCACCGGATCGACCGCCGGCGATACTGCGTCACAGACACCTGCCGCGAGCGCGGCCCGACACCAGACGGCGACGTAACCGGCGTCGAGGGCGAGCCGCGCGGCCAGCGCCGTCGGTGACAACCCCTGCGGCGCGTCGGCCAGCGCGCGGATCAGGCCGCGGCGCAGACCGAGCGCGATGGTGCGATGCGCGACGTACCCCGCGACCTGGCCCAACAGCCGACCGCCCTGCTGCTGCGGGGTGGGCGGCGTGGCCTGCGTCATGACGGTGGATTCCGCGGCGGACGCGTCCTGCAGCACCGGGATCGGGCGTGATGACATCATGATGAACCTCCGATCGATGGACTTCGATGCCCCACCTTGTCGCCGCCGCCCGGGTGTGCGACAGTTCTGAATGTGTAGCGGTCGACGGTGCTCGGCGCCCGGCGGCGGCACCGGACCTGCGATGTGCGTGCCAGGGGACCGCGATGGCCGGATACGGACAGTTCTGCCCGGTCGCCAAGGCGATGGAGTTGCTCGACGAGCGGTGGACGATGCTGGTCGTGCGCGAGCTGCTGATGGGCTCGCGGCGATTCTCCGACGTCAGTCGCGGCGTGCCGCGGATGTCCCCGGCCCTGCTGTCCAAACGATTGCACCGGCTGATCCGCGCCGGCGTGGTCGAGCGCACCGAACGCGACGGCGGCATCCAGTACGGCCTGACCGAGGCCGGCCGGGAGCTGCTGCCGGTGGTCGAAGCGGTCGGCCGGTGGGGAGCGCGGTGGATCCCGGAGCTCGGCGAGGCGGATCTCGATCCGCACCTGCTGCTGTGGGACATGCGCCGCAACCTCGTCATCGTCGCACCGCCGACACCCGTTGTCGTGCTGGCCTTCTGCTTCCCGGACGTGCCGGGCGCCGCCGGCCGCTGGTGGCTGGTCGTCGGACCGGAAGGGGTGGATGTGTGCGATGCCGATCCCGGTCGTCCGGTGACGGTGACGATGACGGCGCCGCTGGCGCTTCTCGTGCGCTGGTGGCGCGGCGACATCGATTGGGCGGGCGCGCTGCGGGCGGGGCTGCGCCTGGACGGGCCGAGCTGGGCGCGCCGCGCCGCGCCGACCTGGTTCCGGCTCTCGCACTTCGCCGGGGTGCCACGCCCAGTAGGCTGGCGCCATG
>CAZIIX010000098.1:0-5417 GCA_964539345.1 uncultured Actinomycetes bacterium
CGCCGACCAGCAGCAGGGTCAGGCCGATCTTCACCGGGAAGCTCATGGTGAACGCGTTGAGCTGCGGCGCGATCCGGTTGAGCACGCCCAGTCCGACGTCGGCGATGAACAGCACGAGGATCAGCGGCCCGGCGATCTGCAGTGCGGCGATGAACATCTCGGTGGTCGCGTGGGTGAGGGTGCCGCCCAGCCGGCCCAGCGAGACGCCCGCATCCAGCGGCACGGAGGAGAAGCTGCGCAGGAATCCGCCGAAGATCACCAGGTGCGCGTTGGTGGCGAAGATCAGCGTGGTGCACAGGACGGCGTAGAACTTCCCCAGGACCGTCGTCATGGTGGTGGTCAGCGGGTCGTAGGACGCGGAGAGGGCGAAACCGCCGAACAGATCGAGCAATCCGCCGGCCGTCTCGATGGCGGCGAACAGCAGGCGGGTCAGGAAGCCGAGCGCCGCGCCGATGACGACCTGCAGCAGTAGCGAGTCGATGATCGGGCCGAGTTCGACCGGCGGCGCCTGGCCGCGGGCACCGCCGACCATCACCAGGGCCAGCGCGACCGACAGCATCACCTTCACGGTGTGCGGCAGCCCGGCGGTGGCGATGGGCGGAGAGACCAGGGCCCACACCAGGATTCGCGTGCTGACCAGCAGCAGCGTCACCAGGCTGACGGTGTCGAAGGGGATGTCCATGGTCGCGTCTCGCGGCTCGAGTTCCGGGGCCGGCGCGCTATCCGAGCAGCCCGGGGATGCGCTCGTAGAGCTCGGTGGTGAAGCTCACGATCGTGGTGAGCATCCAGTTGCCGCAGATCAGCAGCGCGATCCCGACGCCGACCGCCTTGGGCACGAACGCCAGCGTGAACTCCTGGATCTGCGTGGAGGCCTGGAACAGCGAGACGGCGAACCCGATGACCAGCGCGGTCACCAGTGCCGGCGCCGCCAGCTTCGCCGCCACTTGCATGACGTCGAAGGCGATTCCGATGATTTGTGTGTCCTTCATGGCGACCTACCCGGTGTGATAACTCTGGACGAGCGTGGTGATGACCAGCCCCCACCCGTCGACGAGGACGAACAGCAGCAGTTTGAACGGCAGCGCGACCGACACCGGCGGCAGCATCATCATGCCCAGGCTCATCAGGGACGAAGCGACGACGAGGTCGATGATCACGAACGGCACGAAGATCACGAAGCCGATGATCATGGCGGCGCGCAGCTCGGAGAGCACGAACGCGGGGATCAGCGTGGTCAGGTCCAAATCGGCGCGCTCGGCCGGGTTGGGCAGGTGGCCGGCGCGCAGCATCAGCGCGATCTCCTCCGGCCGGGTGTGGGCGAGCATGAACTCGCGCAGCGGTTTGATGCCGTCGGCCCAGGCGTGCGACCGGTCCTTGGTGCCGTCCAGGTAGGGGGCGATTCCCGAGTCGTAGACCTTCGAGACCACCGGCGCCATCACGAACATCGACAGGAACAGCGCGAGCCCGGCGAGGACCTGGTTGGGCGGCACGGTGGACAGCCCCAGTGCGTTGCGGCTGAGCGCGAGGACCACGAAGATCTTGGTGAAGCTGGTGACCAGCAACAGCAATGACGGCGCAACGGCCAGCAGGGTGATCAGCAGCAGGATGGTGATCGACTGGCTGGGCTGATCGCCGATGCTCAGCGTCACCGACCCGGATCCCGGTGTCGGGGCGACCGGTGCGGCGGGGGCGGCCGGGGGTGCCGGCGGGGTGGGTGTCGGTGCGGCGCCGGCGGCCATGGCGGCCACCGTGGCCATCAGCGTGGTGGTGATCGCGCCGACCGCGGCCAGGCGTGCGCCCCACCGCCGGAGTGGATGTCCTGTCGAGACCTCGGGGCGTCCGTGCCCGTCTGTGGCCCGACCGGGCATTACCCTTTTCGGGCCGTCATCTCGCGGAGAGCATCGAGGGTCTGCTTCCACGTGGCGGGGGACAGCGCCGATCCGGCCAGCGGGCCGCTCGCGGCGCTGGTCGTGGTGGCGAGGGACGCCAGATCATCTGGTATGACGTCGGTCTCGGCGGCGCGCGGCTCCGCGGTGGTGCGGATGCTGCCGTCCTCGGCGAGGTAGGTGCGGGGCGCGCCCGCCGCTGCGGTGCCGGCGCCGGGCTTCGTGGCCGGGGCAAGGGCCGCCTGCACCGCGTCGAGCTCGATGTCGCTGAGCAGCTGCACCGACGAGTCGGTGATGCCCAGGATCATGGCGCGGTCGTGCACGCGCACCACGGCCACCGAGCTGGAGCGGCTGAGCTGCTGGCGTCCGAGGACGTCGATGAGCCGTCCGACGCGGGCGACGCCGCGCTTGCTGGCCCGGGCGCGGCGCGCCACCAGCCAGATCAGGCCGAGGACGACGGCGAGTGAGACGAGCAGCCGCCCGACGAGTTCCACCGTTTCCATCGGGTCACCGACCGGTTTCGTCGGAGAGCACCTGCATGATGCGCAGGCCGTAGTTCTCATCGACCACCACGACCTCGCCGCGGGCGATCAGCCGTCCGTTGACATACAGGTCGGCGGGTGCCCCGGCGGCGCGGTCGAGTTCGACGACCGCCCCGGCGTGCAGGCTGAGCAGGTCGTTGATGGTCATCGAGGCGCGGCCGAGTTCCACCGTGGCCTGCATCTGCACGCCGCGCAGCATGTCCAACCGGTTCGCGGCGGGAACCTCCGGGGCGCGCTCGGCGCCGACGGCGACGACCGCCTGCGCGGTGTCCGACTCGTCGGCGAGCACCACGGCGGCGGCCTCGCCGAGCGCGGCGATGCGGTGCAGCGCGAGCCGGGTGTCCATCGGCTGCATCGTGTCCGGCGCCACGTTGCCCAGTGCGAGGCAGGCGGCGGTGATGGCGGGGCCGAGTGCGGCGATGAGGTCGGCGGGCTGTGCGGCCGATGCCATCAGCCGGCCGACGATCTCGTCGGAGGCGACGATCAGCAGCTCGCCCTTGCCGTGCCCGGTGAATTCGACCAGCACCGCCTGGCCGGTGATCTCCACATCGGCGACGGCGTGGGTGGGCGGGGCGGCGGTGAGCGGGCTGGGCAGGTCCCACGCGAGTGAGGCGGCGTTGGCCGCGGCCGGCAGCTGGCCGGTGATGGTGGTTGCCATGTCGGTGATCACGACTGCTCCTGGGGGGTTTCGGAGATGAGGGCGGCCAGTTGCTTGCCGGAGCGGCCGGCGACCGCGGTGGCGTAGGTGACGTCGCCGACGCGGACGGCCAGCGGGGTGCCGACGCGGTGGGCGAGCGGGATGACGTCGTCGACGGCCAGCGACAGGATGTCGGTGGTGCTCAGCCGGGTGGGGACGAATTCGACGCTGACGTCGATGGGCATGTCGCCGAACCGTTCGCTCAGTCGCTCGCGCAGGCTGGCCGTCTCGTCGTCGGCGGCCGCCCCCAGCGCGTCGGTGTCGTTGCGGGCCAGCCGCGGCAGCAGCGGGGCGAGCGGGAAGCACAGGCTGAGCTCGCACTTCTGCGAGCCGATCGTCATATCGAACAGGGCGACCAGTACGGCGTCGGACGCGCCGACGATCTGCACGAACTGCGGGTTGTATTCGATGGCGCCGCGGGTCGGCCGCACCGACACCAGCGGCTCGAACGAATACTGCAGCACGCCAAGGATCTGGTCCAGCAGGCCGTCGATCAGGCTGGTCTCGATGTCGGTGAGCGGCCGCACCTGCTGGTCGCCGCCGGGGCCGCCGAGCATGTGGTCGACGGCGGCGAGCGCGACGGGCAGGGAGAACTCCAGCACGGCGGTGCCCGGGAGCTGCGGCATCGCCACCTGCACCATCAGTGTCGGGGCCTGGCGCCCGGTGACGTACTCGTCATAGCTCTGCTGGCTGATGTCGGTGGGGCTGACGTGGCAGACCTGGCGCAGGCCGGAGGTGAGCAGGGTCGTCAGCCGGCGCGCGAACGTCTCGAACGTCACCTGCAGCAGGCGGATGCTGTCGCGGGAGAGCTTGGTGGGACGGCGGAAGTCGTACGTTGCCACGCCGCCACGGCCCGCCATGAGCCTGCGGGAGGTGCCGTGGTGTTCCCCGACCGGATTGAGTGGCATGACTGGATCATCGGCAGCCGGGTACGCCACTTTAAGCAATGCCCGGCGACGTTCTGTCGGGCCGTCCCGGTCCTGGGGTCCGGTCGGCGCTGCGGCCGATCGGTGGGGTCAACCCGCTCCGTCCGTGGGGCGGGCCGCGGTCGCGGCAGTGGGGGCGGCGCGCCCCGTGGGTCACTGCAGCACGAACTGCGTCAGGTAGAGATCGAAAACCTCGTCGGGGTACTCCTTCTGTACGTCGGTGAGCAGGGCGCTCATCAGTTTCTTGCGGTTGCCGTCCTGGGTGAGTTCACCCACGGTGCGGTTGGAGAACGTGTCGATGATCATCTGGGAGATCTTGATGGTGCCGAACGTGTCCGCGTTCGCCTTGCCCTCGACAAGCTGCACGGCGACCTGCACCTTCAGGTAGTGGCCCTTGGCCAGGCTCAGCGTCATCGGGTCCATCTGCACCATGGCACCGCCGGTGGGCGGTTCCGGCTGGGAGGGCCCGCGCAGGAAGAAGAAGTAGCCTCCGCCGGCGCCGGCGAGCAGCAGCACGGCGACGATGATCACCACGAGAGTGCGCTTGCCCGACCGTGTGCCGGGCGTATCGGCGGCCGGCCCGCCCGCCCCGTCGGGGTCCGATCCGCGGGCGCCGCCGGTCCCCCCGGAGCCGCGGCCCGCGGAGCCGAATCGCTTCTTCTGGTCGGTCATCGTCGTCATGGTGGTCTCCCTGGTGCGTCGCTAGGACGAGGATCCGTCCGGGCCGGTGATGGTCGACGGTCTCGCTGCGTCCGTCGTCATGCCGCGGGCGGCGGCGGCCCGCTGCAGCGCCTCCGCCGCGGACGCGGGCAGCGAGGACAGCACGATGATCTCCACCCGTCGGTTCCGGGTGATCGACTGCGGGTCGTCGGGCGGTACCAGCGGGCGCTGATCCGAGTAGCCCACTGCCGAGAGCGGGCGGTCGGACAGCCCGTGCGATTCGAGGTAGCGGACCACGCTGGAGGCGCGGGCGGAGGAGAGCTCCCAGCCGCTCGGATACGGGTAGGTGCTCACGTCCTCCTGGTTGGTGAAGCCGTCGACCTCGATGGTGTTGGCGACCTTGGTCAGCGGCGGGGTGATGACGCCGAGCAGCTTCTGGCCCTTGGGCAGCAGCTGGGCGCTGTTGCCGGGGAAGACCAGCGCGTCGGTGACGACGGTGATCACCAGCCCGCGCCGGTCGACGGCGAACTCCACCGCGCCGGACATGCCGGCCCGGGACAGCGAGGCGTTGATGGCGTCCTCGATCTCCTGGAAGTTGTCCAGCTCCACGGTGATCGCTCCGTCGGCGTCGTGCGCGCCGGCAGCTGCCTTCCCGCCGCCGGCCGGCGGGGCGACAGGGAGGCCGGCCAGGGTATCCCGCGCGGTG
>CAZIIX010000098.1:5517-8444 GCA_964539345.1 uncultured Actinomycetes bacterium
CCCGCCGCCGGCCGGCGGGGCGACAGGGAGGCCGGCCAGGGTATCCCGCGCGGTGCCCGAGCCGGCGTCCGAGACAGTGCCCGAGCCGGTGTCCGAGGCGGGCCCTCCCTCTTCGCCGGCGGGCCCCCCGACGGCGGAATCCGGTGTGACGGGCGTGAAGTCGTCGTTCTCGATCGGGCTGAGCGGGACGTCCGGCATCTGGTTGAGCTTCTCCGGGTCGGAGTCGTTGAGCGCCACGTCCCCGTCGAGCATGCCCGCCGAGCCGTCGCCGAACGCCGCGGCCAGCGAATGCTTGAGCTGCTCGAACTTCGCCTCGTTGAGCGCGGAGATCGCGAACAGCACGATGAACAGCGCCAGTAGCACGGTCAACATGTCGGCGTAGGTGACCAGCCAGCGCTCGGACCCCTCGTCACCGTGCGCTGAGCCGGCCCCCTGACGCCGACGGCGACCACCCGCGGCGCCCCGCTTACCCATGGCCGGAGGCATTTACGCCACGTCCTTCTTCGCCGGTGGCTCGGCGGGCATCATGCTCTGCAGCTTCCGCGCGATCAGCCGCGGGCTGGATCCGGCCTGGATGGCCAGCACGCCCTCGATGGCGAGTTCCATCTGCTCGCATTCGAGCTCGCTGATGCGGCGCAGCCGGGTGCCCAGCGGGATCCAGAGCACGTTGGCCATCAGCACGCCCCAGAGGGTGGCGACGAACGCGCCGGCGATCTTGCCGCCGAGCGAGGCGGTGTCGGCCAGGCTGCCCAGGACGTGGATGAGTCCCAGGACGGTGCCGATGATGCCGATGGTGGGGGAGTAGCCGCCCATGTCCACGAACAGTTTCGCCTCGACGGCGTCGGCGGCGCGCTTGGCGTCGATCTCGGCTCCCAGGACCTCGACGATCTCGTCCGCGTCGGTGCCGTCGATGGCCATCTCCAGCGCCCGCTGCAGGAACGGGTCGTCGATGTTGGCGATCTCCCCGTCGAGCGCCAGCAGGCCCTCCCGGCGGGCGCGTTCGGCCATGGCGATGATGACGTCGACGTGCTGCCCGGCGCTCGCCGGCTTCGCGGTGAACGCGCGCACCGTGGCGCGCGGAAGTCGTTTGACGTCACGGAATATCGATCCGGCCACGCCTGCGCCGATGGTGCCGAAGATCACCAGGATCATCGGCGGCAGCAGGAACATCGAACCGATCGCGCCGCCCTCGAGGACGACGGACACGGCGATCGCCCCCAGCGCGAGGGCGATCCCGATCAGGGTGGCCGGATCCATCAGCGTTCACCCGGGCGGAGTTCGACCACGGTGCCCCCTGCCGAGGCCGGGTCGGTGCCCCGGTCGGCCACCCGGGGGTCGCCGGGTACGCGGTAGGCGGCCGCGGCGGTCTGGGCGCGGTACTCGCGAACGAGATGCGCGAGTTCGTCGAGGGTCTCGCGGACGATGTAGCGGCTGCCGTTGACCAGCGTGACGACGGTGTCCGGGGTTGCCTCGGCGCGCTCGATCAGGTCGGGATTGAGTGCGAAGACTGGTCCGTTCAGTCTCGTCAGCAATAACACGGCAACCGTCCTTGGTTGTGGGTGTGGCAGGCCATCCGTGGCCCGACATGAGAACTATCGGCGTGCGCGGTGCGGTCTTGAGCCCTGCCGGGCGGGTGACGAGGGATCACCCGCCCGGGTCGGGCGGTACGGCAGCGTGCGCCGCGCGGCGTTACTGCTTGAGGTTGACCAGGGTCTGCAGGATCTGGTCGGCCGTGGTGACGGACTTCGAGTTCGCCTGGAAGCCGCGCTCGGAGATGATCAGGTTGGTCAGCTGCCCGGCCAGGTCGACGTTGCTCATCTCCAGGTAGCCGGCGCTGATCGAGCCGTGCGCGCCGTCGTCGGCCGCGCCGAACACCGGCTGCCCGGAGCCGTCGCTGCGGGCGAATTCGGAGTCCCCGGCCTTCTCCATGCCATTCGGGTTGGCGAACGTGGCCATGGTGATCTGGCCGAGGATGTCGACGCCGCCGCTGTCCCGCACGGCCTTGACGCTGCCGGAGGAGTCGATGGTGTAGGAGACGTACGTGCCGATCTGGGTCGGGTCGGCCGGCGGTGTGTCGTCGTTGGTGATCGGCTCGTTGGTGGTCTTGTTGTAGCCGTTGAGCAGCGCGGACAGGTCGAGCGCGCGCGGACCGTTCGGGTCGTTCGGGTCGTCCGAGGTCGGGTGGGTGAACGCGCCGCCGGCGTCGGGGGCCACGCCGCTGACGATCGCGCCGTCGGCGGCCACCAGGTGTCCCTCGGAATCCATGTGGAAGCCGCCGGCGCGGGTGTAGAGCACCTGCTGCCCGTCGCCCTTCTGCACGACGAAGAACCCGTCGCCGTTGATCATCAAGTCGGTGCCCACGCCGGTGGTCTGGTTCGAGCCCTGTCCCATGTTCATCTCGGTGCCGGACAGTTTGACGCCGAGGCCGATCTGCAGGGCGTTGGTGCCGCCGACCGACGGGTTGCCTGCCGCGTTGGTCCGTGGTCCGGAGGCGCCCTGCATGGTCTGGCTGAGCGTGTCCTGGAACGCGGTGCGGGAGGCCTTGAAGCCGGTGGTGTTGACGTTGGCGATGTTGTTGGCGGTGACATCGAGCATCTGCTGATGGGCCGTCAGGCCGGAGATGCCGGTGAAAAGTGCGCGAAGCATGGTGACCTTCCTCAGGGGTTCGGTGGATCAGACGGTGGCGGGTGCCGGGTCGTCGGAGGCAGCGGGGTGGGTGGGGGTGTCGGGGGTGGTTGTGGTGCTGTCGGTGGTGTCGGGATCGGTGGTGTCGGAGTCGGTGGTCTCGGTCGGGGCGGTGTCGGTGGTGGTCTCGGGATTCGTGTCGGGATTCGTGTCGGCGTCGGTCGGGACGGTACCGGCCGGGTCGGTCGGCGCTGTGCCGAGCGCCGGGTCGGTGACCTCGAGGACGCCGGAGAGCGGAACAG